>JBILOA010000149.1:0-5438 GCA_044374735.1 Pirellulales bacterium
CCGCCCGGGATCTGCTCGAGCGCACCGGCGAGTTGCATCGCCAGGCCGGCCGTCTGGAGGTCGTCGGGGTCGGCCTCGAGCAGGGCGGCGGTCTTCGTCACGAGCGCCGGGGCACCGTCGAACTCGCCGCTCTGGAACATCTTCTGCGCGTCGGCCACGATCAGCATCCGCTTCGCCTCCATGGCCAGCGGCTTGACCGGGCTCTCCGCCAGTTTGGCGGCGAAGGCGGCCATGTCGGCGGCGGCCTTCTCCTCGCCCAGCCGGCTCAAGGCCGACAGGCTCTCCAGCTTGAGCTTGGCGGCCTTGGCGAACAGCGCGTCGTCTTCCTTGACCTGGGCGAGCACCTTGTCGGCGGCCTCGACGGCCACCTGCGAAACGCCCTTGATGTAGGCAAACATCTCCTCCCGCGACTTCGGCCGCTGCTTCGGCGGCAGCAGTCCCTCGATGAAGGCGAGCAGTTCCTCGGGGTTCGCCTCGGCGGGCAGGGCCGGCACGCTCAGCGGGGCCTCTTCTGCGGCCGGGGCGGTCGGCTCGGCGGCGGCCGGCTGCAGCGCCCGGGCCGCGGGCCACGGCAGGATGCTCGCGACGAGGAGGAGGGAAAGGCCGAAGCGGGAGCGGGACATGAATACCTCGTTGCGAAAGCGACCGATCGGCGACCGATCGGACGAAAGACCCGGGACGCTGCGAGCAGCCTAACCCGCCCGGCCTCGGCTGGGCAACGCTCGCGGGACGCCCCGGCCTCAAGCCCGGGGATGCGGGCCGGCAGCCCGCCGGCTCCTAGCGGACGAGCGTCCGGAACCGCACGAATCCTTCGCCGCCGGCGGGCAGCGGCTCGGTCAGCCGCCAGGTGAGCACGACCGAGCCGTCGTCGCCCGGCGTGGTGGAGAACTCGGCCGGCAGGCTCGACGCCGCGGAGTCGGGCACGAGCGTGAGCCGCTGGGGCAGGGCGTCGGCCAGCACGATGCCCGTGAGCGGACGGTCGCCCGAGTTGATCATGTAGATCGTGAAGTCGATCTCCTCGCCGACCCGGGCCGTGTCGGTGCCGGCGCGCTTGCAGAGCGTGAGCTCGGCGCGGCCCGGCTCCTCGAACCGGAGAGTGGCGGTGCCGCGGTCGGCCGCCACCACCTCGGCCGCCTGGTCGTTGACGAGCACGTTGGCAGCCTTGATGCAGGTCCAGGCCACCGGCACGTCGAAGCCCACCTCCTCGAACGGCAGTTGCCTCCGGCGAGCCTGCTCGGGCTGGTCGATCGCCAGTCCGGCGACCGGCCCCTCGACGCCGTCCTCCTCGCCCGGCACCTCTTCCTGATCGACGGCGAGCGGACCGAGCCGCTCCTGCACCGCGACGCCGGGCAGCGCCTTGCGGGCCGCCTCGGGGGCGAGATTTTGCACGCTGCCCCAGACCGGCTGACGCTCCACCTCGAGTTCGACGAGCTCGTCGGCGACGAGGCCGCCTGGGCCGAGCGGCGCGGCGTCTTCGAGCGGCCGCACCACCCGCGCACGGCCGCGAACCGCGGGGCGTAGACGCAGGCGCAGTTCGATTCGACCACCTGCACGCGGTCGGCCTCGGGGCCGTCGTCGGCGGGCTGGAAGCGGGCCACCGTGTCGCCGGCGGTGAGGTTGGCGAGGCCCGCCGGGCCGACCGCCTTCGCCAGGGCTCCGTGGTCGCCGCCGTCGCAGACGAGGCAGGGGCGGATCACCGGAATCCCCGGCTGGCAGGGAAGGCAGAGGGTCTCTTGGCAGCCACCCGGCGGGCATGCGGCGCCACCGCGGCAGGCGCCGCCCCGGCAACCGGCAGTCGGCAGCGGCCGCAGCCCGACGGCCTGGCCACAGGAGCCGTCGCGGCAGGCGAGCCGGGGCAGGGGAGGGGAGGGTGCTTCGAGGCCTGCGGGCACGACGCCGGTGTGGCGGCGGCTCGCCGGCAGGGCGGGAGCGGGCCGGGCGGTGAGTGGCCTGGCCGCGAGCGCCGCGGCGACGGGGGAGGGAGGCAGGGGCGCGGGGACTGCCTGGTCATCGGCGAAGGCGGCCGTGAGCGAGTCGTCCGCAGGGGGCGACATCACGTCGTCGGGCAGGACGGTGACCGCGGTCGCGGAGGTGGCCAGCGGCGCGGTCAGCGACCGGCACGACGCCAGGATGACGGCGGCCGTCGCGATCGCCAGTAGCCGCAGCCAACGCACGCCCTTCATGGCACGCTCCCCGGGGCGGGAAGGCGGTTGCCGATCACGAGCTCGGCCACCGGATCGCCGAGCGTGCGGGCCACCTCGAACGCGTCGTCGCCCGGCTTGACGTCGAACCAGCCCCCGGGCACGAGATCCGGCTCCTCGGGTTCGCAGGCCACGTAGACGACGCGTCGCACGAGTGAGCCGGCGAGGGCGGCCGAGAGATCGTCCTCGTCGATCGCCACCTCGACCGGGAACCGCCAGTCCATGCCCGGCGGCGTGGCCAGGCGGGCGAGAATCCGGACCGAGGGGAAAAGCTCGTCACCCTCGCGGCCATCCAGGCCGCCGATCCGCAGGCGGTAAGGCTGCCCCACCACCAGCCCGATCCGCAGCGGACCCGGCACCATCGGCGACCCGCCCTCGGCCGTCTCGATCGCCACGAGCGTGCCGGCGGGGCCGCGGATCTCCACCGGCTGGACGTGGAGTGGAAGCATCGATTCCGGACGGGGACCGCGCTGGAGCTGCTCGGGGGCGCCAATCGCTCCCGGTATCGTCTGGGCGGCGAGTTGTGCCGCCGTTCCCGTCGCGACGGCCCGGGGAAGCATTTCTCCCGAGGCTGTCCCGACGAGGACGGCGCTCGCCAGCAGCCCTCGGGCAAACTGCAGCGCGGTCCCTGTCCGGAAAAGGTTCACGATGTCGATGGTGCGGGGGTGTCGGCTCCTGGTGTCGGGCCGCCGGTGCTCGGTGCGATGGGCGGTGGCGGCCATGGGCTTCTCGGAAAGGAACAGGTGACGGTCGGGCTCGGCCGGGTGACGCAGCGATCGTTGGCGATCGTCACTCCATCGGCTCGGGCGGGCAGGGCAGCTCGCTCATCGAGCCGGGCACGATCCGGCCGGGGCCGAGGGCGTCGGGGTCGGGTCCGCCGTTGTCGACGAACCGCGTCCGCGACTCGGGCGGCTGCTTGAGGTGGATGTGGGGCACGTCGGTCCGCTCAGCCAGGTAGGCATGCCGGGCCGGCTTCGGATAGCTCAGGCCGGGATACTGCTGCACGTGCAGGCCGAGCGACTTCGACGGCGGCGGCAGGTGCACCTTCGTGTGGTTGGTGATGCTGTGCCGCTGGAGGCCGGCGGGCACCCCGAGCGGGATGTGGGCCGGGCCGGGCAGGCCGATCGGCGTGCCCACGTGGGGCATGCCGTATTCGGGAGCCGTCACGCCGGCAACGAACGGGGGAGGCAGTTGCGACGGGTCGCCGCCCATGGGCATGCCGAGCGGACCGGCCACGCCGCAGGCGCCGCCGCCACCGGGGCCGCCCGTTCCGCCGAGCGCCAGCGGGATTCCCCCGGCTCCGGCCCCGGCCGCGCCCGGTGCCTGGAGATCCTTGTTGCCGATCCGGATGATCCCGAGGATCGAGCCGCGTCGATCGGCCTCGACGACCGGATCGACGCCGGGATCGAGCCGCGTGCTCACGAGCGTCTCCACGCCCGCGACGGCCAGTTCCTGATACTCCGCGTCGGGCAGATACACGACCTTGGTGACGAAGTTGCCGGTGGTCACCTGGTCGAGGTCCTCGTCGGTGAGCTGGAAAGGCACGGCGTTGTGGGCCAGATAGGCCGCCGTCCGCGGCGTCACCGGTGCGACTTCGAGCGACGGATACAACTCGATGCCCTCGCGGCCCGGGATGTCGGTGAGCTTGAGCCGGTAGATCGCCCCCTGGGGGAAGTCGTAGCGGCCCGGGGTCACGAGCGGTTCGGAGTCGAAGCCTCCGGCCATCGAGACATCCCAGCGAACCTGCATCCCATCCGGGCCCACGAACCCGATCTGCGAGGTGGGCGCCATGGCGCCGATCATTCCGCCGCCGGCCATCGCCGCGCCGGCCGCGGCCAGCGACTCCTCGTACGAGGCCGGGTGAATGATGCCGGGACCAGGGCCTTCCACGCCCGGGCCGGGATGGTGCAGCATGGCTGCCGGCGGCAGGACGTTGGTGTGGGGCGTGGCCGTGGGCCGGAGCTGGGCGAGCCCCGTGAACGGCGAGTTGGCCGGGATGTGACAGCCGGTCAATGCGGCCGCCAGGGACATTCCAACGAAGCCGGGCAAGCGTCGGACGGTCATCGGCTCGAGCCTCCAGGGCGTATTTCCGGCATGTGCCGGAAGCCCCCCGATCCGTACACTCGCGGCGTCGTGCCGGGAGCCCGGATGGGAGGCGGTGGTCCTCACCGCTGTTCCATCGACCTTCCGGGGCCGGTTTCTTTGGCAAAATCGGAAGAGTCAGCCTGATCGCGATGATCGTCACCTTTTCACGATCGCCCAGCTTGCCAGGCCAGCGATCCCGGACCGTCCTGCTCGCGGCCGCGCTCGGCTTGCTGGCGGGGTCGGGCTCGGGGGACGAGGCCGGTCAGCCGGCGGCGAGCGTGTACAGCCGGGGAGGGCGGTCTGCGGCGGCCGCGGCGCGGTTGGCCACGGCGGCTCAGGCGGCAGCCATCGAAGAGTCGGGGCCGCCGCCGGCTGACCCGGGCGCGGCGGCCCAGGCCGAGCGGATCGTGGCCAGCAGTCTGGCGGTCATCGGCCGGGCCGAGTCGCTGTCGATCAAGTTGCGGCAGCGGGTCCGGATCGGCGACCGCGTGCTCGTCGGCACCGGCCGGTATCTCCAGGCGGGGCGGGGCGAAGAGCAGCGATTTCGCTTCGAGACCACGCTGACCTGCGAGTCGCGTGCGTTCGGGATCGAGCCGGAGGCCTTCGAAGTGACGGAGGTGAGCGACGGCCTGTATTGCTGGCTCCACCAGCGCAACGGCCCGGATCCTCCGCTGCTCCATCGGATCGACGTGCAGCGGGTTCGCGGCAGGCTCACGGAGCTGGCGGTGGCCGACCCCAACGACACGGCTCCCTATCTGGGCGGACTTCAGCGGACCTTGTGGTGGGTCCGGCAGTGGTTCCGCTTCGGGGCGGCTGTGCCCGGCGAGATCGACGGCCGGCCGGTCTGGGTGGTGGAGGGCCACTGGCCGTCGGTGACGCTGGTCTCGATGCTGCCGCAGCTCGCCGCCGCCGACAAGCGACCCGGCGGCCTGCAGCCGCAAGACCTTCCCGATGGCATGCCGTGGGTCGCGCGACTGGCGATCAACCAGAGCGACCTCCTGCCACAACGGCTCGAATACCTGGCGATTCCCGGCGATCGGCCGGTGTCGGCCGGGCCGCTCCAGGTGATCATGGCGATCGATTTCATGGAGATCGAAGTCGACGCGCCCGTCGATGCGACGGCCTTCTATTACCAGCCGGCCAGCGAGGAGC
>JBILOA010000150.1:0-5430 GCA_044374735.1 Pirellulales bacterium
TTTCCTGGCCGCGCTCGTCGCCGCACTGGTCGGCATCCTGGCCCCGACGGGCCGGCCCGCGCCGATGCTCAAGCCGGGCGACCGCTTGGGCAACGGCCCCTACCGCTCCTACGACTGCTCCCCCACAGCCGGCCTCGTCGAGGGCATCGCAGCGAGCGTCGAGACCGCGGCCGATGGGCTCTCCGACCGTGAGCGCCAGCGGGCGCTCGCGCACGTGGGCGCGACCCGCCAGGCCATCGCCGCCGGAACGCTGCCGCTGGCCCTCGCCGAGGCCGCCCAGGCCATCGCCGTCTACAAGCGCTCGGTCGAAGCCGCCCGCCGCGACGACACGACCCGTATCTGGGACGAGTGAGGGACGAGTGACGCCCTCTGCCAAAGTCCCAAAAGGCTCTGGGTGGCTTTCTCCACAGGCAGCTAGACTCCGCCGGCCATGAAGATCATCACCCGCTACGTGTTCTCGGAACTGCTGCAGGTGTTCCTGGTGGCGCTGTCGGCGCTCACCCTCTTCATGCTCGTGGTAGGGCTCGTCAAGGAGGCCCAGCAGCAGGGCCTGGGCCTCGTCCAGATCCTGGCGCTCGTGCCCTACGTGCTCCCCGAGGCGATGCGATTCGCCGTCCCGGGCACGATGCTGTTCGCCGTCGCCAGCGTATTCGGCCGGATGAGCGCGTCCAACGAGGTGACGGCCCTCAAGGCCGCCGGAATCACTCCCATGGCGCTGGTCTGGCCCGCGCTGATGCTCGGCATGGTCGTGAGCTTCGTGTCGGTCTGGCTCAACGACGTGGCCGTCTCCTGGGGCCGCGACGGGGTCCGCCGCGTGGTGGTCAACAGCGTCGAGCAGATCATCTACGGGCGGCTGCGGCAGCAGCGGAGTTACAGCACCGCCGAGGTCTCGATCAACGTCAAGGGAGTGGACGGCAAGCGGCTGATCCGCCCCACCCTCACCTTCCAGGCCTCCTCGGGCCGACCGGCCACCGTCTCGGCCGCCGAAGCCCAGCTGACCGCCAACCCGGAGGCCGGCACGCTCGTCGTGACGTTCCGCGACGGCACGCTCCACATGGGCGACTACAGCGCCTCGTTCCCCGACACGATCGTCCGCGAGGTGCCGCTCGACGCGGTGAGCCGCAAGGGCGTGGCCTCGACGAGTCCGTCGGAAATCGCGATGGCCGACTTCGGCGACGCACGCCAGCAGCAGATCGCCAAGATCGACCAGGTCGAGCAGGTGATCGCCGGCAAGGCGGCCCTGGGCTTGGTCACCGGCCGTCTCGAGCACGCCCTGCCGGCCTACACGCAGCCCGACCGCGACCTCCTGCGGCACGAGCGCAACCGGCTGCATCGAATCGTGATGGAGCCATGGAGGCGGTGGGCCAACGGCTTCAGCTGCCTGTGCTTCGTTCTGGTGGGCGCCCCGATGGCCATCCGGATGCGCAACGCCGACTTCCTCACGAGTTTCTTCCTCTGCTTTCTCCCGATCCTGGTCGTGTATTACCCGGTCTTCATGCTGGGAGTCGATCAGGCCAAGCGGGGATCCGTCCCGCCGGTCGCGGTCTGGTTCGGCAACGTCCTGATCCTGCTCTGGGGCTGGTGGCTGCTCCGCCAAGTCGTCCGGCAGTAGAATGCCGGCTTTCCCGACACGGCACCGGAGCGCAACGGCATGCGGACGATGAAGGCCCTGGTCAAGCGGGAGGCCAAGCCGGGCCTCTGGCTCGAGGACGTGCCCGTTCCCGAGATCGGCATCAACGACGTGCTCATCCGGGTGGATCGCACCGGGATCTGTGGCACCGACCTCCACATCGAGAAGTGGGACGCCTGGGCCCAGAAGACGATCCCCGTACCGATGGTCGTGGGCCACGAGTTCGTCGGCGAGGTCGTGGCCGTCGGCTCCAACGTGAACGACTTCTTCCCGGGTGAGCTCGTCTCGGGAGAAGGGCACGTCGTCTGCGGTCGCTGCCGCAACTGCCTGGCCGGCCGGCGGCACCTCTGCAAGAACACGTCGGGCGTGGGCGTGAACCGCCCGGGAGCCTTCGCGGAATACCTCTCCCTGCCACAGACCAACGTCTGGCATCAGGCGCCGGGGATCGACCTCGACGTGGCTGCGATCTTCGACCCGCTCGGCAACGCCGTGCACACGGCCCTGTCGTTCGACCTGCTCGGCGAGGATGTGCTCGTCACGGGGGCCGGTCCGATCGGAATCATGGCCGTGGCTGTCGCGAAGCACGCGGGGGCCCGCCATGTCGTGATCACCGACATGAACCCCTACCGCCTCGCGCTCGCCAAGCGGCTGGGGGCCACCGTCGCACTCGATGTCCGCACCGGCGACCTCAAGCAGGTGATGGCCGAGCTCGACATGAAGGAGGGCTTCGACGTGGGCCTCGAGATGTCGGGCTCGCCGGCCGCCCTCCGGCAGATGCTCGACGCGATGTGCCACGGCGGCAAGGTCGCGATGCTCGGAATCCCCTCCGAGCCGATCGCGATCGACTGGAACACCGTCGTGTTCAACATGCTCACGATCAAGGGCATCTACGGCCGGGAGATGTACGAGACCTGGTACAAGATGACCGTCATGATCCAGAGCGGTCTCAACATCGCCCCGGTGATCACCCACCGCTTCCACTACACGCAGTTCCAGGAGGGGTTCGCGGCGATGAAGAGTGGCGAGAGCGGCAAGGTGATTCTGAACTGGAAGGACGCATGAGGAGGGGCGAACGATGAGCCGGGAATCGCTCTGGGAATCGCTGGCGGAGCAGTCGGCCGCGATGCGGTCGGCCGGTACCTACAAGACCGAGCGGGTGCTCGAGGGCCCGCAACGCGCCCGGATCTCGGTGGGCGGCCGCTCCGTCCTCAACATGTGCGCCAACAACTACCTCGGGCTCGCCGACCATCCCGACGTGGTGGCGGCGGCCCGCGAGTCGCTCGATCGCTGGGGCTATGGCCTCGCGAGCGTGCGGTTCATCTGCGGCACGCAGCGGCTCCACAAGGAGCTCGAGGCGAAGCTCAGTGGGTTCGTCGGCATGGAGGACACGATCCTCTACAACTCCTGCTGGGATGCAAACGGTGGCCTGTTCGAGACGATCCTCGGCCCCGAAGATGCGATCGTCTCCGACGAACTCAACCATGCGAGCATCATCGACGGCATCCGCCTCTGCAAAGCCAAGCGGCTGCGTTACAAGACCAACGACATGGCCGACCTGCGGGCCCGGCTCGCCGAGACGAAGGATGCCCGCCATCGGCTGATCGCCACCGACGGCGTGTTTTCAATGGACGGTCATCTGGCGAACCTGCCGGCCATCTGCGAACTGGCCGACGAGTTCGACGCGCTGGTGATGGTGGACGACTCCCACGCCGTCGGCTTCGTGGGCCCGCACGGTCGGGGAACGCCCGAGCACTTCGGCGTGATGGATCGGATCGACATCCTGACCGGCACGCTCGGCAAGGCGCTCGGCGGCGCCAGCGGCGGCTACACGTCCGGCCCCAAGGAGCTCGTGGAGTGGCTGCGCCAGCGGTCGCGGACGTATCTCTTTTCGAACACGGTCGCCCCGCCGGTGGCCGCGGGGGCGCTCAAAGCCCTCGAGATGTTGGAAGCCTCGACGGCCCTGCGCGACACGCTCGAAGCCAACACCCGGTTCTTCCGGCAGGAGATGACGGCCCGCGGCTTCTCGATCCTGCCGGGCGAGCACCCGATCGTGCCCGTCATGCTGGGCGATGCGGCGCTGGCGTCGCGGATGGCCGACCTGATGCTGGCGGAGGGCGTCTACGTGATCGGGTTCTCTTACCCGGTCGTGCCGCAGGGCAAGGCCCGGATCCGCACGCAGGTCTCGGCGGCCCACTCGCAGGCCGATCTCGAGCAAGCGGTCGTCGCCTTCGAGGCCGTTCGGGCCACGCTGGGCTAGGCGGCCAGACGTGCCGGACGCCGGCGGCGGGCGGCGGGATGGTCGGCGTGACCGTAGGTGTCGTGATACCAGGCGAAGTGCCGCCGCAGGTCGGCCGACAGCGAGGCGGCCTCGAGGGCGTAGCGTTCCGGACGCCTACCGCCGGTCGTTCCACAGTTTTTCCTGGGCAGATCCACCGCCACGTCGAGGCCGAACTCCCGGCAGGCGCGGGCGACACCCCCTTCGACGTCGGCGAAATGCACGAGCCTGGTCTGGGACCACGCAGGGCCGCCGGCATCGAAGAACGCGGCGTATGACGGCAGCCGGCCATCGATGGCCTGCCGCACGAAGCCGGCGAATCGCCCCTCCCAGGCGGCGGTGACCAGCGGGTCACCGGGATTCGGATTCCGGTCGCCCTGGCGCCAATACTCGTAGAGCGAGGCCAGCATCTCGAGCGGTTCGCGGACGACGCCGATGATCCGGATCGAGACGGGCAGGTCGGGCCGGGGCTCGATTGCGAGCCGCCAGTTGGAGACCCGGGCGAGATACCGCAGTCGCTCGAGCGGCGGCAGCGTGCGGCCACCGGAGAGCCAGGCCAGCGACCGGCGCACGTCGACGTGCGGGTGGCCCGGCTTCACGTATCGCGCGTCGGGAAACACGCGTCGGAACCACTCCGCAATCGCGGAGCCCGCGGTCTTGGGGTAATGGGCGAACGCGACGTTGGCGGCGAGACTGTAGAGCATGGCGGCGATGCGATCCGGGTGGCAAAACAGGAGACGGGCCACCTCCCCGCTGCTCCGGTATCGGCAGTCGCGGCGCCCCACTTCGCCCGTTTCCCATGATCGCGGCCACCGCGCGAAAGCTCGGCAACCGCGGGAGGCTGGGCAACCCGTCGGGCGACGCCCGGCCGGTCAACGGCCCGGCGCCCGGGGGGTGACGGGCTTCCGCAGCGTGGCGTGGTCGAAGAGCCGCCCCTCGTCGTCGAAGGCCTTGATGTCGAACTCGCCCCCCAGGCAGGTCACGTAACAGAAGTGGTGGCCGCGGCGGATCCGGTTCTGGAAGGCCGGCCGGTAGGGACCGAACGTCTCGAGGTGCCCCCCCGCCCCGCCGGTGATCATGTACACGGTGCCGCCGTCGGTCACCGGCTTGCCACCCCGGATCATCCAGGTCCGCTCGTAGGAATGGATGTGGCCGCTCCAGACCACGTCCACGGCGTGCTTGTCGTAGAGGGCCACGAGCGGCTTGGCCTGCCGGTCACCGAGCGTGGCCTGCTTGATCGGTCGCTTCCAGTCGTTGCCGTAGTCGTCGTCGGACGAGAACGGCGGCTGGTGGTGCATACAGACCTTCCAGGTGGCGGTCGAGGCGGCCAACTCCTTGTCGAGCCACTGGTACTGCTCCGTGCCGGGTGAGACGTCCTTGTTGGTGTCGAGCATGAAGAACTGCACGTTGCCGCGGCGGAAGGTGTAGAAGTATTCCGGGGCGGGCAGGTGCATGTAGTCGTAGTACCAGCTGGCGTTCTGCTCGTGATTGCCGAGCACGGGATACACGACCACCCGGCTGGCGA
>JBILOA010000151.1:0-5409 GCA_044374735.1 Pirellulales bacterium
GGGCGTCGCGCTGGCGGCGGCGATCGCCCACGTCGACACCGTGACCGGCAGCGTGCTCAAGACGCTGGCCACCAGCACGGAGGTCGACCTGTTTCTGCTCGGCGCGGGCGTGCCCGCCCTGGGCGTCCCCGTCAACGAGCACCGGCGGGCGATCGTGCCGCGTGCGGCTGACGAGGCGACGCCGGGCCACGCGCTCGACCAGGCAGCGAACCACGAACTCGGACCGAGTCGGGCGGTCGGCATTGGAGCCGGCTGCCCCTGACTTTTCCCCGGAGGGATCCGCAACCATGAGGAAGGTGACCCATGTTGGTGCTGACGAGGAAGAACCGCGAAAGCGTCGTGATCGGCCAGCCCGGCGAGATGCGAATCGCGCTGGAGATCACGATCCTGGAGATCGAAGGGGGCCGGGTGCGAATCGGCTTCGAGGCCGACAATAAGCTCCCGATCCACCGCCGTGAGGTCTGGGACCGGATCTGCAACGGCCAAGGCAACGGAAATGGCAACGGCCACGAGAACGGCGACGGCACCGGCACCGGCACCGGCACTGGCAAGGCCGATGGCCAGCCGTTGGCCGCGGCGCTGGCACGGATGGAGGGTCGGCGCCAGGCCGGCGGCTGAAGCACCACGGGAAGCCACCATGAAATCCCAGGGCGAGATCGAGGCCGCCGTCTGCGACGGCATTTCCCGGTTCCAGCAAGACTTCATCGGCCGGGGGCCGCGGGACATCCATGCGCACCTGATCGGCACCCTGCTCGTGGTGCGGCTTCAGGGCGTGCTGACGCCGGCCGAGCGGCAGTTGGTCTCCCCGCTGCCCGGGCACAACGGCAACGGTGGCCCGGCCGCGGGGGCTGGCGACGGCCACGGCCACGGCGGCGAGCATGGCAACGGGAGAGCGCTGCTCAAGCAGGTTCGCTCCCACATGGTGGCCACCGGGCGGCCGCGGCTCGAGGAGATCGTCCGCGTGGCGACGGGCGTGGGGATGGTGAGCGTGCACCACGACATCTCGACGATCACCGGCGAGGAGGTGCTCGTGTTCTCGCTCGCCGATCCCCCCGCCTGCCGGCAGAAGAAGTCGGCGAAGTGAGTCCGCGACGCCAGGGCGGGGTCGCGACGACGCGCGCGGCCCCGCCCCGGTCGCTTGGAGGTTCAGCGAAGCCCGCCCGCCATCCCGCGAACACCACCGGCCGCGGCTTTCCTGGCCCCGTGCTGCCGCCTCGCGTCCGGTGGCGATGATTGGGTGGGTTGTGCCAGGGGCGATCGGAGCCGGCGAACCTGGTCTGTGGTAGCCTCCGCGGGACGGCCCGAAATCGCCGGAGCCGGGTCCTGCTGCACGCCCATGGCCATTCCCGCCACGCCCACCGCCCGCGGCACGACCGTGCTGCTCGTCGACGACCAGCCGATCATCGGCGAGGCCGTGCGGCGGATGCTCGCCGGCGAGGCGGGGCTCGCGTTCCACTACTGCAAGGACGCGACGGCGGCCGTGGAGAAGGCCGCCGAGGTGGGGCCGACGGTGATCCTCCAGGACCTCGTGATGCCGGAGCTCGACGGCCTCGAACTGGTGCGGCGGTATCGGGCCGACGAGCGGCTGCGGGACGTGCCGGTGATCGTGCTCTCCACCAAGGAGGATCCGGCCGTGAAGGCCGAAGCCTTCGCGCTGGGGGCCAACGATTACGTCGTGAAGATTCCCGACCGGCTCGAAATGGTCGCCCGCGTGCGCTACCACTCCCGTGGATTCACGGCCCTGCTCGAACGGAACGAGGCCTTCACGGCGCTCCAGAAGAGCCAGCAGGTGTTGGCCAACGACCTGGCCACGGCGGCCCACTACGTCCGCTCGATTCTGCCCCAGCCGGTCGCGGAGGGGGCGATCCGGGCCGACTGGCGGTTCATTCCCTCGGCCTCGCTCGGTGGCGACGCGTTCGGCTACCACGATCTCGATCCCGAACACTTCGCGGTGTATCTGCTCGACGTGTGCGGCCACGGGGTGGGGGCGGCGCTGCTTTCGGTGTCGGCCCTGAACGCGATCCGCAGCGAGGCCCTGCCTCAGACCGACTTCCATGACCCGGCGGCGGTGCTCGCGGCGCTCAATCGGGCGTTTCCCATGGAGCGGCACAACGACATGTTTTTCACGGCCTGGTACGGCGTGTTCGACCGCGCCACCCGGCGGCTGCGGTGGGCCGGGGGCGGCCACCCGCCGGCCCTGCTGCTCGCGGCCGATGGCGGGCGGCACCTCCTCGACTCCGACGGCCCGCTGATCGGGGCGGTCGAGGGGCTCGAGTTCCCGGCGGGCGACGTGGCCGTGCCCGAGGAATCCCGCCTGTTCGTCTACAGCGACGGTGCGTTCGAGATCAGCCGCGCGGACGGGTCGATGTGGCCGTTTCCGGAGTTCGTCACGGCCTTGGCCGGCGGCGCGACTGGGGTCGGGTCGCCGATCGACGCCCTCCTCGGCCGGATTCGGGAGCTGTCGGGGCAGCCTGATTTCCAGGATGATTTTTCGATGCTGGAGCTGGTTTTTCGCTGAGGGGAGCCGGCTTGGGGCCCCGGGCGGCGGGCCGCGATCGGTGCCCTCCGGCGGAAAAAGGGCTGGAAAAATGAGCTGGCTTGCATGGGAAATGCGAATCCGTACACTTCGGTGTTTCGCGGTTTTGACCGGCCGCTAGCGTAGCTCAACTGGCAGAGCAGCTGATTTGTAATCAGCAGGTTGCGGGTTCAACTCCCGCCGCTAGCTCAGCGCGGCGACCGCCCCCGGTGTCGGGAGGCGGCGCCGGAGTGCCCGGAGTTGGCCGCGGTCCGTCGCCCGCGAACCGTCGCCGGCCCTACTGGAGACACACGCACACACCGGATCCACACCACGCGGGGAGTTACCCAAGCGGCCAACGGGGTCAGACTGTAAATCTGATGGCTTATGCCTTCGCAGGTTCGAATCCTGCACTCCCCAGTGACAGTCCGTTCGGCGATATCCCTGCCGGCACCCGCCCGCCCACGGGCGACAACGGCCCTTCGCCGCTCGGCCCTGCGGGTGTAGCTCAATGGTAGAGCAATAGCCTTCCAAGCTAAAGACGAGGGTTCGATTCCCTCTACCCGCTTCGCGAGACCCAAATCCCCCAGCCCATGAAAACAATCCCGTCCACGTCGCTGCTGTAGCTCAGTTGGTAGAGCACGTCCTTGGTAAGGACGAGGTCAAGGGTTCAAGTCCCTTCAGCAGCTCTTCCCGAGCCACCGCGGCGCGGGGTGCGAGATCACGATCCCGCTGCCCGAAGGGCGGCATCACGTTCCACGAGTCACCGTTCGGTTTTTCACTCCCGAGGAGAAAGCAGGAGAGAGCATGGCAAAGGACACGTTCACCCGGACCAAGCCGCACGTCAACGTCGGCACGATCGGGCATATCGACCACGGCAAGACGACCCTGACCGGGGCCCTCGTCGCGGTTCAAGCTGCCAAGAATCTCGCCGTAGCCAAGAGCTACGCCGACATCGCCAAGGGAGGCACCGTCCGCGACGAGACGAAGACGGTGACCATCGCCGTCAGTCACGTCGAGTACGAGACCGACAAGCGGCACTACGCCCACATCGACTGCCCGGGCCACGCCGACTTCATCAAGAACATGATCACCGGCGCCGCCCAGATGGACGGCGCGATCCTGGTGGTCAGTGCCGCCGACGGCCCGATGCCGCAGACCCGGGAGCACATCCTCCTGGCGAAGCAGGTCGGCGTGCCGGCGCTGGTCGTGTTTCTCAACAAGGTTGACCTCGTCGACGACCCCGAACTCCTCGACCTCGTCGAGATGGAGATTCGGGAGCTGCTGACGAAGTACGGCTTCCCTGGCGACGACGTGCCGATCATCCGCGGTGCCGGCAAGCCGGCCTACGACAGCCCGAGTGACCCGGCGGCCAACAAGTGCATCGCCGATCTGCTCGACGCCGTCGACAGCTACATCCCGGAGCCGGTCCGCGAGCTCGACAAGCCGTTCCTGATGGCGATTGAGGACGTGTTCTCGATCGAAGGCCGCGGCACCGTGGCCACGGGCCGGATCGAGCGGGGTCTGGTGAAGGTGGGCGACGAAGTCGAGATCATCGGCCTCAAGGAAAAGGCCGAGAAGACGACCGTCACCGGCGTCGAGATGTTCAAGAAGGTGCTCGACAGCGGACAGGCGGGCGACAACGTCGGCTGCCTGCTTCGTGGCGTGGCCCGCGAGGGCATCGAGCGCGGTCAGGTGCTCGCCAAGCCGGGCTCGATCAAGCCCCACAAGAAGTTCGAGTGCGAGGTCTACATCCTGTCGAAGGAGGAAGGTGGTCGCCACACGCCGTTCGTGACGGGGTACCGGCCGCAGTTCTACTTCCGCACGACCGACGTGACCGGCAACACCAAGTTGCTCGGCGGCGTCGAGATGGTGCTTCCGGGTGACAACGTCAAGATGGAGGTCGAGCTGATGGTGCCGATCGCCATGGACGACGGCGTCCGGTTCGCCATCCGCGAGGGCGGCAAGACGGTGGGTTCGGGGGTCGTGACCAAGATCCTCGAGTGAGTCAGGTCGCACGGGCGGCCGCCCGCGGAGGTGCTTCGAACGTGAGGTAACATTTGGATGCGGCGGTCCCGGCAGGTGCCGGGCCGCCGCCCACAGGGGCGTAGCTCAACTGGCAGAGCGCTGGTCTCCAAAACCAGAGGTTGCGAGTTCGATCCCCGCCGCCCCTGCAGGTGTCGCTCGCGACTCGTCGCCCGGACGCGTCGTGGTTCGTCTGAAGACGGAGCAGGTGGTCCGGGAACGGTGACAGGCCGATGGCAGCAATGCAGAACAACCAGGCGCGGGCCGGATCCCTGTTGGGGGAGATGCTCAGTTTCTCCCTCTACAAGTGGAGCCAGGGCCGCGTCACGCGCCAGGTGACCTTCGCGGCGCTGGCGGTCATTGTGGGCCTCGGTGCCTGGCAGTTGTCGCAGCTCATCACCGGCCTGGTCGCCGGGGAGTCGACGGGGCCGGATCTCGGCGTGATGCGGTTTGCCGTGCCTGGGGCGCTGCTGGCGGCGGGCCTGTGGCTCTGCTTTCGGATCGTCAACATCCCCCGGTTCGCCGAGTTTTTGATCGCGGTCGAGGCCGAGATGGCGAAGGTCTCGTGGCCGACCGGCACCGAGGTGTTTCGCAGTTCGGCCGTGGTGATCTTCCTGATCTTCGCGCTGGCGTTCCTGCTGGCGGCGTTCGATCTGTTCTGGGGTTTCTTGCTCCATCCCGCCAAACTTTGGTCCCTGTTCACCGGGGGGTCTTCAGGCCTTTAGGCTCGAGCGGGGCCAGGTGGGCTCCCGAGCGGACGAACAACCATGAACCAACAGCCAGCTGAACACGACGACGAACTGCCGGTCCCGCCGGCGGAGGCCCTGGCGGCTCCCGCGGCCGAGCGCGTTCAGGACGCGGAGGAGATC
>JBILOA010000152.1:0-5403 GCA_044374735.1 Pirellulales bacterium
CCGGCGACGACGCCGCGGTGCTCAGGCCGCCCGGCATGCGGCGTACGGTCGTGACGGTCGACATGCTGATGGAGGGGACCGACTTCGTGCTCGGCCCCGATTGCCCCCCGGAGGCCGTGGGGCACAAGGCACTGGCCGTGAGCTTGAGCGACCTGGCGGCGATGGGCAGCCGGCCCGAGGCTGCGGTGGTGGCCGTGGCCTTGCCGCGGCGGGCCGGCGACGCCCTGGGGCGTGGCGTGCAGGCGGGCCTGGCCGCGGCGGCCGCCGCGCACGGCGTGGCGCTCGCCGGCGGCGACACCAACTCCTGGGACGGCCCGCTCGTGATCAGCACCACCCTGCTCGGCAGCGTCGCTCCCGGCGCAGCCTGGCGGCGGGATCGCGGCCGGCCCGGCGATCTGCTGGTCGCCAGCGGGGCTTTCGGGGGCAGCCTCCTGGGCCGCCATCTGGCGGTCACTCCGCGGTGCCGGGAAGCGGCCGTGATCGCGTCGGCCTACGCCGTCCACGCCGCCATCGACGTCAGCGACGGGCTGTCGCTCGACGTCGCGAGGATGATGAAGGCTAGTGGCACCGCCGCCGTCCTCGACTTGGACGCGGTGCCGATTCATGCCGACGCGGTGCGGATGGCGTCTCGGCCGGGCGACGGCCGGTCGCCGCTCGACCATGCCCTCGGCGACGGCGAGGATTTCGAGCTGGTGCTGGCCATGCCGCCGGATGAGGCCCGCCGGCTGGTGGCCCAGTCGGGTCGGCCTCCACTCGAGACGCCGTTCACGATCATCGGCGAGGTGATCGCCGGAGCGGGCTTGTTCGCACGCTCGGCCGATGGCGGCCTGAAGCCGCTCGTGCCGGAGGGCTATCAGCATGACCTCGCCGACTGAGCCGGAGGCCTCGGCCAGCGCCGTGATCCGCGTGGCCGACGAGCCGGCGCTGGGCCGGCTGGCCACACGGCTGGCGGCCACGCTGGGCCCGAGAGTGGTCGTGGCGCTCTCGGGCGACCTCGGGGCGGGAAAGACCACCTTCGTGAAGGCGCTGGCGGCGGCGGTGGGCATCGACGCGGCCGAGGTCACGAGCCCGACCTTCGGGCTGATCCACGTGCATGCCCTGCCGGCCGCAGTCGGGCGGGCGGCGCGGATCGTGCATGCCGATATGTATCGGCTCGCCCACCCGGGCGAGCTGGCCGAGACCGGCTGGGACGACGCGATCGCGGGTGACGCCTGGGTGTTCGTCGAGTGGCCCGAGCGGATCGCGGCGGCCCTGCCCGCGGAGCGGATCGACGTCACGATCGGGATCGAGTCGCCGACGGCCCGCCTACTGACGTTCACCGGCCACGGGGCCGCCGCCGCGATCGTGCGGAGGCTGGCCCCCGGCTGAGTGCAGGCGGCGACTTTGCGCAGGCTCGGGGTTGCCCGTGCCATCTCGCCGGACGCTCGCTGCGGCCCTCCAGGCCTCCGCTCGCTCGATGCTGCCCTCGCTTCGGCATCCTGCCTGCGCTCGGCCAGCAACGCCGCTCGATTGGCACGGGCACCCCGCGCGGCAGCCCGGATAAGCCATCGGGCCCGCACATCGGCCGTTTTCCTCAGCAGCCGGCTATGATGATTGGCATGCGGCTGGATCCTGCCACCTCCTTGCTGGCGATCATCGACGTGCAGGAGCGGCTGTTGGCCGTGATGCCCGACGCCGAGCGGGTCGTGAGCCGCTGCCGGCGGCTCGCCGAGGCGGCCCGGCTACTCGGGGTGCGGGCCGTGCTCACGGAGCAGTATCCGGACGGGCTCGGCCCCACGCCGACGGACCTCGCGGCGTTGTTGCCCCCGGCGGCTTCCAAGCTGGCCTTCAGCTGCTCGGGCTGCGGGGCGTTCGACGCGGCGGTCGCCTCCGGGGCGTCCGCGGTCGTGCTCGCGGGGCTCGAGACGCACGTCTGCGTGACCCAAACCGCCCTTGATCTCGCGGCCGCGGGCGTCAGTGTCTTCGTCGCCGTGGACGCCGTCGCGTCGCGGCACCCGATCGACCACGAAACGGCCCTGCGGCGGCTCGAGGCGGCCGGCGTGATCCCGACCACGAGCGAAGCGGTGCTCTTCGAATGGTGCCGGACCGCCGCCCACCCGCAGTTTCAGGCGATCCGCCGCTTCGTGCGTTGAAGCAGGATCAGGGAGCGGGGATGACCGTGGCTGGCGCGTCGCGCAGGTCGATCTCGCCCTTGGGCGTCTCGTCGGCAGCCAGGTCCCGGAGCCGGGCCACCTTCATGGCGGCCGTCGGCTCGTTGGGAACCTCGTGACCGGGGGCGGAGCCGAACGTGATCACGAGGTCGCCCTCGCCCACGAGCGTCCAGGTCCGCGAGCGGGCGTCCCCTACGGGCCGCACCTCGACGAGTCCCAGCCTTTGCCATTCCGGTCCGATCACGGCGGCGAGCGCCGCGCCCTCCTCGACGGCCGGGTCGCCCCAGGAAAACCCGGCCGCGCCCCGCGGCCCGCTCGCGATCCCGGTGAGCTTCGGGTAGCGAGCGGCCGCCTCGGCGGTGAAGTCGTCGCTCGGCAGGACGATGCCCTCGGCGTCGACGGCGAGCAGGCCGCCCGGCACCGCCACCATCGCCACCGGCTCGCGGCAGCGGATCTCCACGACCGCGCCGGCCGGATGCCGGAGCGTCACCCGCACGACCTCGCGGACCCAGGGATGGATGTCGAACGCCCGGGCCAGACGGCGGGCGAGTTCCGGGTCGTCGAGGGGCAAGCCGCCGTCGAGGCTGGCACCGCGCAGGGCCTCGGCCCGCAAATCGCTGGTGACCCAGTCGGCACAGCCCACCAGTTCGACGTCGGCCGGCGTGAGGATCGCGCCGCGGTGGGTCCGGGCCCGCTCGCCGAACTCCCGCCACAGGAGCCAGCCGGCCGCGGTGGCCGCGACGGCCACGGCGATGGCTGCCAGCCCGGACCGGTGGTCGGCCATGAACGCCGCGAGGCCCGAGCGGGGCGGGGCAGGGGGCGGATCGGCGGCGAACGGACGGCGACGAGGCGGCAACGCGGTCATGGGTTGGGGCGGGCCGTGGCCCGGATCACCAGACCTGAATCAGGGGCGTGAGTTCCACGCCGAGTCGCTGCCGCACCCGGTCGCGGACGAGTTCGACGAGGGCCCGGACATCGTCACTCGTACACCGCGGACCGGCCACGAGATAGTTGGCATGCGGCGGATACACCGTCGCCTCGCCGCTGCGGAGCTCGCGGCCGCCGGCCTGGGCGATCAGCGATTCGGCGGTCGTGCCCAGTGGATCCTTGAACATCATCGCCACGGTGCGGGTGCCGTTCGGCTGGCTGCCGCGACCGAGGATCCATTGCTTCTGCATCCGCTTGGTGAGCAGACCGGCGTCGTCGGGGTCGAGCTCCAACCGGCAGGCGATGACGATGCAGTCGTCGAGGTTGCTCCAACGCGACTCGAAGGCCAGCCGGCTCCGGTCGCGGACCTCCACGGTGCCGTCGCCGAGCATCACGGTCACGTCGCGAACCCGCTGGCCGATGTCGCCGCCGTGGCCGCCCGCGTTGCCCACGACCGCCCCGCCGATCGTGCCGGGAACGTCGACGAGCATTTCGAGGCCGGCCAGGCCGGCCTGCACCGCGGCGGAGACCACGTGGACGAGCTTCGCCCCCGCCCCCGCCTGGCAGATCGTCCCCTGCACGTCGATCGCACAAAACGGCGCCGCCGACAGCCGCACGACCATGCCCGGATACCCGGCCGCGGGCACGAGCACGTTTGAGCCGCCGCCGACCACCCGCAGCGGGATCGACCGCTCGCGGCAGCGGGCCACCACCCGGGCCAGGGCCTCGGCGTCGACCGGTTCGCAGAAGTAGGCGGCCGGCCCGCCGACGCCCAGCCAGGTGTGGTGGGCGAGCGGTTCACCGGGCGAGACGGCGACGCCGAGATCGTCGAACGGCGTGGCGTGGGCCGAGGTCTTGGAGGGGGCTGGCGTCTGGTGCTGGGTCATCGGTTCAACCGCCGATCGGGCGGCGGGCTGCGAACGGGAGGCCGCGCACGCGGCCGAGTCCAGGATTGTGCCTCACCGCGGCCGCACCCGTCCATGCCGCATGCCGGATCGGGCCACGCCTCAGGCGGCCCGTCGGCCGACCGGGGCGGAAGCCTGGGAGATTCGCAGCCAGGCGTCGGCGAGCATCGCCAGCGCGAAGCGGCCAGGCGGCGAGGGGGGGCGGGTCCCGGACCGCCCCACCCCACCCAGGATGAGCCCGCAGTCCTCCGGCCCGAGCGAGTCGAGCAGCCGGTCGATCCGCGCGTAGGCCGCCACGTCGGCGTCGGCCGGGTCGTCGGCGAGGACGGTCACCGGGGCGACGATGCAGCCGTCACAATGCCGGGCCACGAGCGGACCGAACCGCCCGCCGCCGATCCGCTTCACGAGCGGCTCCTCCGCGATCACCACCAGGCGGCCCTTGGTCAGCCGGCGCAGGCTCGCGAGGGTCGCCGCCAGGGCATGGCCGGTGGTCGGGGAGTCGATGAACAGGGCTGCATCCTGACCCCGGTCGAGCCGCTCGACGCGACCGGGCACTCCGCCGGCCGATTCGATGCCCCGCACCGCCACGTCGAGCGGGATTCCATGGCGGTCGCCGACGGCGGCCGCCAGCAGGCTGTCGCGCACGAACGAGACGACGGGCGTGGCGAGGGCCAACGCGGCCACCTGGCCTCCCGCCGAGACCAGCACCGTCCGGCCGAACAGGTGGCCCTCGACGGGCGTGGCCCGCACGTCGCAGTCGTCGGCCAGGCCGGCGGTCACCATGGGGCAACCGGCGGGCAGCCGCTGCGCGAGCCGCGCGCGGGCCTCGGGGTCGCAGCCGGTCACCAGCACTCCACCTGGACGCAACGCGGCCACTGCGGTGGCCGGAGCACCGGCGGCGGCCCGCGCGCCGCGGGCCGCGAGGCGGCCGGTGGCGTGATTCGTGACCACGAGGGTGTCGAGTTGGATGTCAGAAAGCAGGTCGTCCGCAAGCATCGCGGTCGACACTTCCACGACCGCGTGGGAGCAGCCGGCCTCCGCAAGTCGGCCGAGCCACGCGGCCAGCCCGAACCGTGAGCCGTAGGCCGAGGCGACCGGCTCCGGGTCTCCGGGCGCGAGACAGCCGAGATCGGAGAGCACGCCGACCCGGTGGCCGGCCTCGGCAAGGGCGGCCGCCGAGAGCCAGGTGGTCGTCGTCTTGCCGCTGGTGCCGGTGACGGCGATCACCCGCATTGGCCGGACCGTCGGCCGAGAACCGAAACGTTCGCTGTGCATCGCATGGCCTCCTGCCACCTGTCGGTCTCGGCCGCACGTCGGCCGGGATCGACGAACCGGGCGGGCTCGTCCTTGAGCACCACCGCGGTGCGATTCTCGGCAGGAGGGCAGGACGGTCAATCCCAATCCCTCGACCGCGCCGCGCG
>JBILOA010000153.1:0-5396 GCA_044374735.1 Pirellulales bacterium
GTCGCGGCCGACGGGCGACTCAAGGACGTCTCGGCCCACGTCCGCGACTACGACCACGACTTCTTCGCCGGTGGCGGCCTCGAGGCCGTGCGGTCGCTGGCGGCCAAGCCCGAGGCCCTGCCCGACGCGCCGGCAAACGCCCGCCTGGCCGCTCCCGTGGCCCGGCCGCGGAACGTGTTCGCGATCGGCCTCAACTACTCCGACCACGCGAAGGAGACGGGCGCGGCGATCCCCTCCGAGCCGATCCTGTTCATGAAGGCCACGGGCGCGGTCTGCGGCCCGCACGACCCGATCCTGATCCCGCGGGGCAGCGTGAAGACCGATTGGGAGGTGGAACTCGGCCTCGTGATCGGACGCACCACCCGCTACCTCGAGTCGAAGGCCGCCGCCCGCGAGCACGTGGCTGGGTTCTGCATCGCCAACGACGTCTCCGAGCGGTCGTTCCAGATCGAGCGGGGCGGGCAGTGGAGCAAGGGCAAGTCGAGCGACAACTTTCTGCCGCTGGGCCCCTGGCTCGTGACGGCCGACGAACTGCCCGACCCGCAGGCCCTGGCGATGCGGCTCACCGTCAACGGCGAGACGCGGCAGGCGGGCAACACCGCCACGATGATCTTCGACGTCTGGCACGTGGTGCACTACCTCTCGCAGTTTCTCACGCTCGAGGCGGGCGACGTGGTGATCACGGGCACGCCGCCAGGCGTCGGCATGGCAATGAAGCCACCGAAGTTCCTCGCGGTGGGCGACGTGGTCGAGCTCACGATCGACGGGCTCGGCCGTCAGCGGTGCGTCTGCGAGCAGGCCTGAGACCCCCGAGCAACTTTCCGGCAATTGACCGATGGAGAAGCGACTCATGACGAGATTGACCGCCTTCAGTCTGCCCTGGGTGCTCCTGCTGCCCTGGCTCGCGGCGACCGCCGCGGACGACGACGCCGCGCCGCGGCCCCGCCTGCAAGTGATCAACGGCAGCGACCAGGCCGCCGAGGTCTTCTGGCTGAAGGACGACGGGGCCAAGGTTCTGACCGACACCATCCCGCCCGGCGCGCAGACGACGATCGACACCACGCTCGGCCACCGGTTCGTGATCACCGGCCAGCGGGACGGCAAGGAGATCGCCGTCACCTCGAAACAGCGTGTGCAGGCAGTGCGGTTCGACTTCGCCGACCCCGCAGGCATCCCGGCGATCTACACCCAGCGGGCGTCCGCGGGAGGCTATCCGGTGGTCGCCTCCGCGGCCGTCAATCCCTACGCCCTGAAGGAGGCCGTCTACCTGATCGACCTGCTGCTGGCGAAACGCCCGGATGTCCGCCAGGCCATGATCGAAAGCGGTTCCCGGCTCTGCATCATCGGCTGGAACGAGTACACGACGGACCAGCCGGAGTTTCGCTGGCTTGCGGCCGATCCGGTGGCGGGCTTCCCCGGCCTGCCGCCGAAGGACTACTGGGACGCCCGGGCACGCGGCTTGGGGGGCAGCGATTCTGATCCGTTCTGTTCCTGCGGGGAGGAGAACGTGCTGTGTTATCCCGGCGACCCCTACTCCACCGAGAACATCCTGATCCACGAGTTCGCCCACAACATCCACCTGCGGGGGCTCGCGAACGTCGACCCCACGTTCGACCCGCGGCTCAAGCAGGCCTACGACGCCGCGATGAAGGCCGGCCTCTGGCGGGGCAAGTATTCCAGCGTGAATCATCACGAATACTTCGCCGAGGGCGTGCAGTCGTGGTTCGACAACAACCGGGAGAATGATCACGACCACAACCATGTGGATACGCGCGCGGAACTGATCGAGTACGACCGCGGGCTCGCGGACCTTTGCCGCGAGGTGTTCGGTGACACGGAACTCCGCTACACGAAGCCCCAGACGCGACTGATGGGGCACCTCGAGGGCTACGACCCGTCCACGGCCCCGACCTTCGCCTGGCCCGAGCGGCTCACCGTGGCAAAGCGCATGATTCGCGAGCACGCCGAGGCAAGAAACCAGGCGGCCACGGCGGCCCCGAAGCCAGCCGCCAAGCCCCAGCCCTGAGACCATCGGGCGATCTCGACGGGGCGATTGACGCGGGCCGTCCTTAGTTGCGTTCGAGCACGAGCACCCAGTCCTGCGGCGAAGGCAGCCGCGGAGCCCGGTACTCGCCACCTGGTGCCGACACGGCCCCCAGGTCGAACCGGCGGCCGCGGACGGGATCGAAGTAGAACGCCGTGTACGTGACGTCGGCCTCCAGCCCCTTCATGACCGGCCCCGCCCAGTCATAGATTCGCCGCTTCGGTTTGTAGAGGAACCGCACTTCGCCGGGGATGCCGGCGGCGAAGCAGTCGGGCTCGGCCCACTCGGGATGCGGTTGGAACCGCCCCCAGGCATGCGATTCGAGAAGCTTCTTGCCGAGCCCGATCTGAGTGGCCCCCGGATAGTCCATCGCCTCCTGCCAGATGGTCAGATCGTAGACCGGGTCGATGCCGGGGTCGCCCTCGACGCTCGCCTGCCAGATCCCAGCGGCCCCGTAGGTGTGGCCGGCGGCCCCGCTGAGCATGAAGCTCCAGAATAGGTGCCGCTGGATGTCCTCGAAGTTCGTCTGCATGTGCCGCTCGTAGCAGGCCTCGCCGCAGAGGGCGGGCCGCCGCGGCTCACAGCCCAGGCACGACCGCAGGATCTCGAGCGACTTGGCGGCAGTCGCCAGACCGTCGTGGCCGATGGCGACCATGTCGAAGTCGAATGGGGACTGGTCGGCGATCGCCGTCCGCGGATCCCCCGGGGCGTGGTAGCAGAGCGGATGGTCGTACGGATCGACGGCCTTCACGTGGGCAGCGACCGCCGCCCATGGCCCGTACTCATCCCTAGCCTCCCCCCCGACGATCCAGACCACCGGCAGGCTGCCGTAGCGGGCCACGAGATGCCGCCAATGACGCTTGAATCCCTCGAGCCCGACCTGCTCGAGCGTGCTCCGGCTGCCGTGCTGCGGCCGCCCCCAGCCACCGACGATCGCCGGCACGATGCCAGCCGCCACGAGCGCCTCGATCCGCCGATCGGCGTGCCGAAACGAGTCGGGGTTCACCCGGGAGAAGTCCTTCGTCAGGTAGGGCAGGCCGCCTTCGT
Organism: Pirellulales bacterium; assembly: GCA_044374735.1. Lineage (GTDB taxonomy): Bacteria > Planctomycetota > Planctomycetia > Pirellulales > UBA1268 > QWPN01. The sequence continues at coordinate 3,092 of JBILOA010000153.1, forward strand.
TGGCCCAGCGTGGCTCCATCATCGCCTCGTCGGGATACGGGCCGCAGACGATCTGCACCACGTTGAAGCCCTTGGTGGCGCGGTCGGCTGCGAGTCGCTTGAAGTCCTCGAGCGTGAGCCGCTTGCTCAGGCACTTCCACCAGGTGTCACCCAGCCAGAGGAACGGCGTGCCGTCGGCATGCTCGAACCGCCGCCGGTCCGCGGCGATCGTGAGAAAGCCGCGCCGCAGGAGCGGGTTGGCCGCGGGGGCCTCGGCGACGGAAAGCACGCCCCCCGCTTCGGCGAAGCCGCGGTTACCGGGGTCGCTCGCCTCGACGGCGTAGCGATACTCGCCGGCCCGGGGCGGCGCGAACCGCACCCGCCAGGTCGTGCCACCGTCCCAGAACGCGGGCACCCGCCAGGTCTCGTCCCCCTCGGTGAAGACGACGTTCACCTCGACGTCGGTGAAGGGGTTTGGATAGTCGGTGGCCGATTCGATGGCTGTTTCGAACACCGTCCACGGCGACACTTCGTCGGCGGCCGGTAGCCGGGCCGCCAGGGTCGCCCCGAGGCAGAGGGAGAGGGAGAGACATTGAAGTGGACGGCGCATGACGATGAGCCTGACGTTCGGGGCGGTCTGGATCCGACGGAGCCACGCTGGCGGCAGCAACGGGCCTCGAGTGTACCGACGCCTCATGGCCCACCGCCGGGCGGTGTTGCAGAGTATGAAACTCCCTTTGACGGGTTCTTGCAGCCCGACTATCTTTCCGCCGCCGTTGCCGGACCGCCGCGCCTTCCGTCGGAACTCCCATGCGACTCGCCTCGATCGCCGCCTGCACGCTTGCGGTTGCGATGGTGCCCGTGACGCCCCTCCGTGCCGCTGAACCGGCCACAGCCAGCGAGGCCCCGATCACGGTCTCCAAGAGCCATCGCCTCGCCAGCGGCCACTGGATGGAAAGCCGGGCGATCCTGTCCCGCACGGGTCGGATCGACGTCTGCACCCACACCTGGTCGAAGAGCGAGGGGGCGGGCTTTCACGGCGCCGTGGTCGTGTTTCTGGTCGACGAGCACCAGAACCGGCTCTACAGCACGAAGCCGCGATCCTACGGCGTGAACTCCAGGCACCTGCCCGGAGACGATCGCACCGACTCGTTCCACGAGGAGATTCCGGCGGAGCTCATCGCCCGCGCTGACGGCCTGGTGATCCAGCACCTCTACCAGCCCGAGAGCGAGTTTCTCGACCGCCTTCGAGACGCCAAGGAGGCCTCCGGCTACCTGGCAGGCATCCTCCGGGACGGCGCCGAGATCCTCCTGCTCGGCGCGATCCCGTAGCGACCGGCCGGGCACTTGCCCGCCCCTTCGTACACGCGGCTGCTCACCGGCCGGGTGCGGCGTGGCGAAGGATGAAGTCGACGACCGGCTGCGGGTCGTCGAGCCCGTGCGGATGGTGGCCACACGTCGGCTTGTGAATCACCTCGATCGTGCCACCGAGCGCCCGATACCGCTGCTCCACGATGGCGGCGTTCTCCGCGGGCGGCACCACGTCGTCGGCGTCGCCCACGACGTGAATCAGGGCCACCCCCGCCTTGGCCAGCGGGGCGAGCGCGTCGATGGGATTGCCTTGGTAGGCGAGCGCCGCAGCCTCGTCGGCGAAGCCATAGGCCGCCAGGCAGGCCTTCCAGTCGCCGGGGCTGCCCTTGCCCTTCCCCTTGCCGCCCGGCCAGCTCTTGAAGTCGCACACGCCGGCGTCGCCGTAGATCACCGCGACCCGGTCAGGATGCTCCGAGGCATAGCGGTGGGCGTAGAGCCCGCCCCGGCTGATCCCCACGAGCGCGGGCTTGGGGCCCAGGCCCCGCCGCACGAGCTCGTCGTGGAAGGCCGCCAGCTGCGCCACCGCGGCGGGGCTGCCGAACGTGTTGCCCACGTCGAGAAAGGCATGGTGGAAGCCGGCCGCCACCAGCTGCGGCGCGGCACACCGCACGGTGAACGCGTCGGGGAACATCATGCACCACGACCACGGGTTGTCGGGCAGGGGCGTAGACGGCTCCACCACCCAGGCCGTGCGGCCCTTGAACTGGAACTTGTGTCGCTTAGCGCCGTGCCACTCGTCGATCGTCTCACCAGGAAACGCGAGGTCGGGCCGGGCGGGAGCGGCCACGGGCTCGGCGGCGGACAGCGGCGCGGCTGTCAGAACTGCCGTAGTAGTAACGAGAGCGAAGACGATGGCTCGCATATCAGTCTCCGTGCGAATGCTGTTCCAGGATAGATGGATCGAAGGGGTTGCCCGTGCCGATCGAGCGGCGTAGGAAACCGAGCGTAGCAAGGA
>JBILOA010000154.1:0-5352 GCA_044374735.1 Pirellulales bacterium
CGACCTCGCGGCCAGTGGTCGCGTCTTCGAGCAGGAACAGCGGCAGCGAGCCGGGGACCGGCTTGGCGTAGACCTGGAAGCTCGGCGGCCCGGCGGCGGCCGCGGGGTCGATCACCCGGCCGTCCTGCACGTGGACCGGCAGGAGTGGCGTGGCGGCCGAATCGAAGGTGAGCCGGCCGTAATCGACCTTGTCGACGAGCGACCGGGCCAGTTCGATCGCCCGGTCCCGTCGGTTGACGACGAGAAACACCCGGTACCAGATCGTGGTCTGCGGCTCGAGCCGCAGCTTGGGGATGAACTCGACCACGTCGTAGTTGCGAAACGAGTTCTCGGGTCGGGTCCGCCAGTCCTGCCAACGCTTCTCGTAGAGCTGGGGCGCGTGGGCGAGATAGTCGCGCAGCAGGCTCGGCGCGAACTGGCAGTGGGGCTCGCCCCGGGCGGCCCGCGCCCGCTCCGCTTCCAGATGGCGGTCGCGACCGAAGACGAGCGCCAGGCTCGGGGCGTCGTCGGCGTCGCGCATGCTCGCGACCCGCCAGCCACCGGTCTTGGCGATGTCGATCGCTGAGTCGGGCCGGTCCGCCGGAAACATCTCCGCCCGCGGTCGCGGCTGTCCGTCGGGCGTGGCGATCGCGTGCACCGGCAGGCTCGTGAGGCGGGTACCGCCCCAGGGGGCGTTCAAGAAGTCGAACACCACGTCGTCGCGGGGGCTGAAGTTGTGGACCACCCAGGTGAGTTCGAGGATCCCCTCGCCCACGTCCCGCGCCTGGCCGGAAAACAGGATCGGCGAGCGGTGGATCGTGCGGACCTGCGGCACGAGCCCCCAGGTGAGCGTGCGGATCGTGCGGGCCGAGGGATCGGTCTCGAGAGTGAGCAGCGGGCAATACAGGCTTTGGACGGCGACCTCGCCGGGGATGTAGGCCCCCGAGTTGTGGACGAAGAACGACGACTGGAACGCCGACCGCTCGAACCGCTCCCGGACCGCGTCGGGCACGGCCCCCGCCTTCGCGAGCGACTCGACGCCGTTGTACCGCGAGCACACGGCCACGAACTGCCAGACCTCGTCGTTCCAGGGGGAGCGGTCGTTGCGCTCGTCGCGCCACGACGGCGGCACGCTCTCACCGAACGGGCCGCGGAGCGAATAGATCTGGCCCCCCTTGCCGACTCGCACGGCGAACGAGTCGTCGGCTCCTTGGCGGTGGGTGAGTTCGGCGAGAAACACCTGCGTCTCGTCGAGCCCCTCGGCCCAGATGCTGCCGCTGGGAGTGAAGTCGCGGGTGATCGTCGCCTCGCCCCGCTCGGCAGCGGGCACCGCGGCGACCGATGGCGGAAAGACGTCGAGCAGCGGATCGGCGGCCCGGGCGGTCGCCAGCACGAGGGTCGCGATCGCGAGGGCTTGAGTGGCCCGCGGAACGGACCAAGGGGCATGGGTCATGGGAGAAGCGATGGGGAAGCGATCCGGGTTTGGCGAGAGGATACGACCGCCGCAACCATGTTGCCACCGCTCCGGCTGCGCGACCGGTTCTGGGCGGGGCTCCGCCGGCCCTTGAAAAGCTGCGAACCACCCCGGCCCCAGCGCCGCGACCGGCCCGTGCTTGCGGATCTGCCGTCGCCCGACCTACCTTTGTGCTCCGCCGGCGCCGAGCCGATTTCAGCATCTGGATCGACCAACCATGGACACGCTCGAAGACCTCGGCCAGGAATATCGCCGGCGGTTCGCGGCGCTCGCTCCCTATCGGGAAGCCGTCTGGCGGGTGTTGACCGGCGATTTTTTCCAGACCTACGTCCGGCCCGACGCGACGGTGCTCGATCTGGGAAGCGGCTGGGGGGAGTTCATCCGCAACATCCGGGCCGGTCGCAAGATCGCGATGGACCTGAATCCCGAGATGCCCGCCCGCGTCGGCCCCGGGGTCGACACCGTGCTTCAGGACTGCTCGCAGCCGTGGCAACTCCCCGACGACTCGCTCGACGTCGTGTTCACCAGCAACTTCTTCGAGCATCTGCCCGACAAGGATGCCTTGCGCCGGACCTTGAAACAGGCCCATCGGTGCCTCAAGCCAGGCGGGAAGCTGATCTGCCTCGGTCCGAACATCCGGTTCCTGCCCGGCGAGTATTGGGACTTCTGGGATCATTTCCTGCCGCTCACGGAACGGTCGCTCGTCGAGATCCTCTCGCTGACCGGCTTCAGCGTGGAGCGGGCCGACGCCCGCTTTCTCCCCTACTCGATGTCGCAGGGCTTCACGCCACCGGTGGCGCTGGTGCGGCTCTATCTCCGCCTGCCGTGGGCGTGGCGGTTCTTCGGCAAGCAGTTCCTCGTGATCGCCCGCAAGCCCGCGCCGGGCGACGTTCGCCAGAGCCCGGCAGGGTAACCCGTTCGCGACTCACGAGACGAGCACTGGCGTCCGTTCGCTCGATCCGGGGGCGCTGTCGACCAGCGGCATGCGGCACCCGCGCAGCACGTTGCCGTCGATCGCGGGTAGGCCCCGTGCGGCCGGCCGTGGTAAAGGAGAGCACGGGCCAACGGTACGGCAGGCTCGCATCGCTACCGGGATGGAGAGTCTGCCCGGTCTGCTCGGCCGATGCAGGACTCGTCGGGGCTCCCGGGAAGCGTCGCCGCCCACTCCGTGACCATGGCGGAGAGCCGGGCGACGATCCCGGGGTGCTCGTCCGCCACGTCTCTTTCCTCGCCGCGGTCCTCACTGAGGCGATACAACTCGGCCCGACGCGGCTGCTCGGCGATCACGAGCTTCCAGTCGCCCTCGCGCACCGCGAGCCTCGGCCAGCGGTCCGGCTCGCCACCGGCACCCTTCCACTGCCAAAAGATCGGGCGGGTTCGCGTGACCGGTTTGCCGTTGAACGCCGCGAGGAGATTCTCGCCGTCGCTCCGATAGCCTGCCGGCGGATCGATTCCCGCTGCGGCACAGAGCGTCGGCAGCAGATCCACCGCAGTCAGCACGGTGGCGTCGTTCCTCAGGCCCGCCGGCGCGTGGCCGGGCCAGCGGACGAGGAACGGCACCCGCACGCCCCCTTCGAAGAGGCTGCGCTTGCGGCCGCGCAGGCCGGCCGTCTCGCCCATGCTGCACCATGTGTCGTGGCCGACGAGCGCGGTGTGCTCGTCGCGTGCGGCCGGTCGCTTCCTCGGGCCCGGCGACTCCGGGCCGTTGTCGCTGGAGAACATCACCAGGGTGTTCCCCTCCACGCCGGTTTCCCGCAACGCGTCGAGGATCCTTCCCACCGCGTTGTCGCCGTCGGTGATCACTGCCGCGTAGATCCGCTGCTGCTCGTCGAGGTGTTTCCAGCGCTCGACGGACTCGGGAGTGGGCACGTGCGGCGTGTGACTCTCGTGCAGCCAGACGTTGAGGAAGAACGGCCGGCCGGCATTGGCCTTGATGAAGGCGACCGTGTCGTCGGCCGCGGCATGCACCGGTGCCGAGGGCCACTCGGCACCGCCGTTAAACACCTTGGCCTCGTCATACCCATACGCTTCCGGCGGCGGAGCACCGTAGGTTTCGCGGTTGGTGAGGTGCCACTTTCCGAAGTGCCCCGTGCGATACCCCGCCTGCTTCAGCAGCCGCGGCAGGCTCGGGGCCTTTGGGTCGAGCCAGTCGGGCATGGCACGCTGACGGTTCTGCTCGGGGGCGGCGAAGTGCTGGTGGATGCAGTAGCGGGCCGGATAGTGCCCGGTCATGACCGCCGCCCGGCTTGGTGAGCAGACCGGGTTGAGGACGTTGAACTGCGCGAAATTGATGCCCTCGCTCGCCAGGCGATCGAGGTTCGGCGTTTCGAGCCACGTGTTGCCATGGCAGGAGAGGTCGCCCCAGCCCCAGTCGTCGGCGAAGATGAAGACGATGTTCGGCTTCGGTCGGGCATCGTCGGCGATGACCGGCAGCGGCACCAGGCATGATCCCAGGGCGATGAGAAGCACCGAAAGGAGATTTCTGTGGCGTCCGGCATGCATGTTGATGAAATCCGTCACCAAGCCTGGGATCGATCTCCCCTGCACCGTCCAGGAGAGCGGCTCCGATATGGTCCAGCCTATTCCCCGGAGGGAACTCGTGCGAACGGGGAGAACGTCAACCGATGGGATGTCGCGGGTCGCCGAATCGGAGCCCTCGACTCCGCAGCCCCTCGCTATCATGCCGAGAGGAACGCCACCCCGAGGACCGCTGCCATGCCGATGGGATCCCTCGCCTCTGGTCCGAAGCCCCTCGGCGGGCTGCTGCTCGGCCTCCTGGCGACGCTGGCCGGGGCCGAGGCCGCCCGGGCAGAGAAGACCGTGCGGGTGTTCGTGTTGGCGGGGCAGTCGAACATGGTCGGGATGGCCCAGAACGGGCTGCTCGAAAGCCAGGCCGCCGACCCTAGGTTTGCGGACTTCTGGGCCGACTACCGCACGGGCGACGCGTGGACCGAGCGGGACGACGTGTTCATCACGTTCTTCAATCGTCACGGGCCGCTGACGATCGGCTACGGCGCCGAAGGCCGCACCGGCCCGGAACTCGCCTTCGGCCGGATCCTCGGCGACCACTTCGAGGAGCCGGTGCTGCTCATCAAGACCGCCTGGGGCGGCCACTCGCTCTATAAAAACTTCCGCCCGCCGTCGGCCGGCTTGCCGAGCGAGCAGGAGTTGGAGGCCGAGCTAAAGCAGGTGCACAAGAAGCAGCCTGCGGCCACGCTGGACGAGATCAAGGCAGGCTACGGCGACTCCTACCGCAAGATGCTCGCCGAGGTGAAGCGGGTGCTCGCCGAGAAAGACACGCTCTTCCCGGCGCTTGCCGGCCACACGCCCACGGTCGCCGGCTTGTTCTGGTTTCAGGGCTTCAACGACCAGTTTGGCGACGCGGCCCCGGCGGCATACGAGGCCACCATGAAACACTTCATCGCCGACGTGCGAAAGGACCTCGGGGCGCCGACGATGCCCGTCGTCATCGCCGGCATCGGCACCTTCGGCTGGGACGGCACGGAGAAGCCCCCGGAGGGCTCGGGCACCGCCAAGGTGCTCGCGGGCCAGCTGGCGATGAACGACGTGCCGGAGTTCAAGGGCACGGTCAAGGCCTTCGAGACCGCCCCGCTCCGCGACAAGGAGGCTGCGGCGATCTTTCCGACCTGGCAGAAGAACCTCGATGAGTGGAAGAAGGTCGGCTCCGACCGCCCCTACCACTACCTGGGCAGCGGCATCTGGTATGGCCGGATCGGCCAGACCGCCGGCGATGCGATGGTGCAGCTCCTTGGCCACTAGGGTCGGCCCACGTCCCGCCCGACGCCTCGATCTCTACGCCGGCGCGATCGCCCCGGCCGCGCTCGCCAAACGGTTTCACGTGGCGTGGCGGACGCTCGACCGGTGGTTTCCGGCTCGGC
>JBILOA010000156.1:0-5321 GCA_044374735.1 Pirellulales bacterium
TCACGCCCGCGTAGCCTGCGCCGCCCGCCTTCGTGATCTGGACGTCGTCGAAGGTTTGGGTGCCCGAACTGTTGACCACCTTGATGCCGTCTTTCTGCGAGGCGATCGTGGTCGAGACCATGCCGGGCGTCTTGTTCTTGACCGTGACGTCGCCACCGGCGTTTTGCACCAAAATCCCGTCGCCCGTCTCCTGGAAGGGCTGGCCGGGGTTGGCTGTGAGAATGACCTCGCCGCCGAGCGTGCCGTTGACCTGGAGAATGTGATCCTGGGTGTTGACGATCGAACCGTTGGCGAAGTCGACGGTCGGGCTGCCGCCGTCGACCACCACCGAGCCGTCGGTCATGGTCCAGTCCTGGGTCGTGCCGTTGGGGAGCGTGACGATCTTGCCGATGTTGACGTCGCGGAAGACCGCCTTGCCCGTGGCTCCGGTGATCTCGATGCCCCGGCCGGTGGCGGTGGGATCGGTGCGGTAGATGTCGATGTTGGTTGCCCGTGACGGCCGGCCGGCAGCGCCGGGCGCCGACATGTTGCCGGAGCCGCTGATACCGACGGCCGAGTTGACGATGTCGAAGTTGTTGGTGATCAGCCCGCTCGAGAGGTTGATGCTCGCCCCGGTCGGATTCGTGAGCACCGGCCGCTGGCCGCTGGTGCCCCCGATGTTGACGAGGCCGCAGGTGACGGTGGGCACGTAGAACGGCACTCCCTCGCCGATGAAGTACTGGTTGGCCGCCAGGGGCGAGAAGGTGCCGCCGTAGGCGTTGGTCACGTTGCCGTAGGCCGGGCTCAACGGGTTGAGGTTCACCCCGCTCTTGCCCTGGGCGACGAGCACGATGTCCCAGGCGTTCGTGGCGGCGGCGTTGCCGTTGGCGATCGTCGTGAAGGGGGCCTCGGCCGTTCCATTGCCGACCGGCGTGGCGGCGTTGTTGACGTGGATCACCCGCCACGGCTGGTTGCCGTTGTTGGGATTGAGGGACACGATCGGCGTCTGGTGGGCGCGGACGATATGCTCGTTGCGCATCATCGGCTGCTCCATCTGGTCGGGCACGTTGCGGCGGCGGCTGCCGCCCATCCGGTAGGTGAGCCGGGCGAAGCCCGTCCAGTCGAAGAAGCTGTCGTTGTTGGCCTGAAGCGAGAAGTCCCAGTTCTCGACGAAGGTCATGTCGAGCCGCGTGTAGACGCCGCCGAACCAAGGAACGATGTCCTGGCCCGTCTGCGGGCCGACGGCGTAGTCGTAGCGGGAGTTGCCGAGGGCGTAGCCGCCAACGCTGACCATGCCGGCCCAGTCCGCGAGGGCGGGGATGTAGGCACCCACCTCGAGATCCGCGCCCGACAGGGCTGCGTCGAGGCCGTTTTGGCACATCAGGAAGTTTTGGAAGAAGGGGCTGCCGGGAGCACCCGCCACGTAGCCCGTGGTGCCCACCGGGATGTAGCCGTTGCTCCGAAGGTTGCCGTAGTCGGTGAGCCACTCGCCCGAGATGCCCACCTGGTTGTAGACGTGGCCGAACTGGCCGAACTGGCTCGTCCCCAGGGCTCCGCCGGTCGGATACTGGTTGGCGTCGGCGTCGTAGTCCCAGTACACGCCCACACCCAGGAGCGTCCCGCCGACGAACTGCTTGCGGACGGCGCCGATGTTCGAAAAGAAGCCGCCATACTCGGACAGATGGCCGCGGAGGTCGGCCGCCCAGAACCCGCCCAGGTCGTCTTCGGCGTAGGGCACGAAGCCGCCGAGGGTCATGTAGCCGCCGTTGTAGCCCAGGCCACGGTCGGCCGCGTTGATGCCGTAGTAGAGCCAGCCGGGGCCGTTCTCGTTGGCGCCGCGAAACGCGGTCAACGCCTGGTTCACCAGGCCGCCGGTGGGCGCCATCGCTGACTGCCCCATCTGGGCCTGGGTGAGTTCCGGCGCAGCGGCCAGTCCGGCCGTGACCAAGGCCAGCGTGAGGGCGCGGCGGGCCCGCCGCTTCCACTCGGCCGCCCTGCGGCGGATGGCCCGGATCCGGGCGGCGGTTCGTTTGCCGTAGCGAACAGCGGCTTTTCTCATCGGAGTCGCGTCCCTGTCGGTTGCCGACCGCCAGCCGGGAGAGGGCCCCGGCCGGAGAATCGGCATGATCGTCAGGAGTGATCGACCCGACCCCACCGTTGGGATGAGGATTTTCGGCAGTCGCCCCGCAATCCGCAGGCCTTCGGGGACCGGCTGGAATCCCCTGGCTTGCCCAGGTTCACGTGGCCTGCCCGGGCCCTGTTCGGCCCGAGACGGTACCTTACCGGGTCTGTGGCGTCGCAAACCGCCGCTTCCGTCCCTCGCCCCCGGCTTCCCCAGTTGGCGATCCCATGTGGCCCTTCCAGGATCACGACGCGCTGCTCTTCGACTGTGACGGCACGCTCGCCGACACCATGCCCGCCCACTACCGGGCCTGGCTCGAGGTGACCGAGCCCCACGGGATCGAGTTCGACGAAGACCGCTTCTATTCCCTGGGTGGCCGACCCACCCGCGACATCGTGGCCACCCTGGCGGCCGAGGTGGGCCTGGTGATCGACGTTGACCACGCGGCCGGCGTCAAGGAGCGGAGCTTCCTCGCCCAGCTCGATCGGATCCTGCCCATCGACCCGGTGGTGGATGTCGTTCGCCGCAGCCGCGGCCGCGTGCCGATGGCCGTGGTGACCGGGGGCTACCAGGACGTCTGCCGGCGGATCCTGGCCCGCGTCGGGATCGCCGACTGCTTCGACACGATCGTGGCCAGCGAGGACACGACCCGCCACAAGCCCGACCCGGAGCCGTTTCTGGAGGCGGCCCGCCGGCTCGGGGCCCGGCCCGAGCGGTGCGTCGTCTGGGAAGACAGCGGCCTGGGGATCGAGGCGGCCCGGCGGGCCGGGATGCACTGGATCGACGTCCGGTCGTTCCACACTCCCGCCCGGGTGCGAGCCTCATGAACGGCCGCGGCTCACCGGTCACGCTCGACGACGTCCGTGCGGCCCGCGAGCGGATCGCCTCCGGCATCATGCGGACGCCTTGCCCGGAGAGCCGCCCGCTCTCCGAACTCACCGGCGCCCGGATCTTCTGCAAGCTCGACCTCCTCCAGCGGACGGGCAGCTTCAAGGAGCGGGGGGCCCGCAATGCGCTCCTGCTCCTCGACCAGCCGCAGCGGCGGCGGGGCGTGATTGCCGCCTCGGCCGGCAACCACGCGCTCGGCCTGGCCTACCACGGTGGCATGCTCGGCATCCCCGTGACGGTCGTGATGCCCCGGTTCGCCCCGCTCGTGAAGCTCGCCACCTGCCGCCGGCTCGGGGCCCACGTGATCCTCGAGGGCGACACCTTCGCGGAGGCCCGCGAGACGGCCGTCAGGCTGGCGGACCGCGACGGGCTCGAGCTGATCCATGGCTTCGACGATCCGCGAGTGATTGCGGGGCAGGGGACCATGGCCCTCGAGATCCTGGAAGACGTGCCCGAGGCGGACGTGCCCGTGGTGCCTACCGGTGGGGCGGGCCTGCTCGCGGGCGTCGGGCTCGCGGCCAAGGCCCTCCGGCCCGAGATCACGATCGTGGCCGCCGAGCCGGCCGCGGCCCCGACCTTCTCCGCGTCGCTCGCCGCCGGGCGGCCCGTCGCCGTGCCGATCCGCCCCACGCTGGCCGACGGACTGGCCGTGGGCCGGGTGGGCGACGTTTCGTTTCCTATCGCCGCCCGAGTCGTGGACCGCGTGGCGACCGTGGGCGAAGAGTCACTCGCCCTGGCCGTGGTACGGCTCTTGGAACTGGAAAAACTCGTGGTCGAGGGGGCCGCGGCCTCGTCGCTCGCGGCCGTGCTCGGCGAGGCGGGGGCCGCGTGCGCCGGCCGCACGGTCGTGCTCCTGCTCTGCGGCGGCAACATCGACCTCACGATCCTCGACCGCGTGATCGACCATGGGCTCGCCGCCGACGGTCGCCGCTGGCGGTTCACGACGCGGATCAGCGACCGGCCCGGCGGCGTCGCCCGGCTCACTGCCGTGATCGCGGCCACGGGCGCGAGCGTTCGCGAGATCGTCCACGACCGCGCCTTCGCCGGGCCCGACGTGTTTTCCACCGGTGTGGAAGTGACGGTGGAGACGGCCGACCGCGGGCACGTGGCCGCGCTCGTGGAGCGGCTCGAGGCCGAGGGTTTCGTGGTGACACCCGGACCGCGTCCGTCCGCGGAAGGCTGAGCCGATCGCTCGCAGCCGACGGCAGACCCTGCCGGCTGGGCAAACCCTGCCGGAGCCGCCTTTTTCAGTGGACGGGCCGGCGGGTCGCAACCGATTCTCCCTTGATGCTGGCTCGGGCCGGAGCTGGCACGACGACAGGAGCGTCGCATGGTCACTCATCACCACGGCCTGGTCGCGGTACCCCCGCGATCCGTCTCGTCCCAGTCACCTGAAGAAACGGTGCGCGAGTTGCAGCGGCTGCGCCGCGAACTCCTGCGCCGGATCGTGGAACGCGAAACCAGGCGGCAGTCCGTTCGCGGGCTGCTCCGCTGACCACCGGGGAACCCCGGAGGGAGGCCGCGATGCAAACCATGTGGAGTCGGTGGATCCGATCCGCCACGGTGCGGGCCGCTGCGCTGGCCGTCGCGCTGCTCGGCGCCGGCGGGGCCCGTGGCCAGTCGGCCCCTTGGGGCTGGGACACCGGCGGCCCTGCCAAGGCGGTCTGGACGCCGCAGAACCTGGCCGAGTTTCTGCTCACCGGGCAGACGCCCCACCCGGCCGTCGCGCGAATCATCGCGCCGGAGTCGTCGGGCACATCCATGGGCTCGGGCGTGCTGATCGACGTCAACCGCTCGCAGGGGCTCGTGATCACCAACTGGCACGTCGTCCGCGACAGTCGCTCGGCCGTGCTCGTGCAGTTTCCCGACGGCTTCCAGTCGGCCGGCACCGTGGTTCGCTGGGACGAGGCCTGGGATCTGGCCGCGCTGGTGATCTGGAAGCCGCGGGCCACGCCCGTCTCGATCGCCGCCACGCCGCCCGCGATCGGCGAGACGCTCACGATCGCCGGCTTCGGTCGCGGGTCGTACCGCGAGGAAAGCGGCCAGTGTCTCGATTACCTCTCGCCGACGACGGGCTACCCGCGAGAGTTCGTCGAACTGAAAGCAACCGCCCGGCAGGGCGACTCCGGCGGGCCGATCTTCAACGCCTCCGGGGAGTTGGCCGGCGTGCTCTTCGGCCAGAGCGACGGCCGCACGATCGGCAGCTGCTCGACCCGCGTGAAGACGTTTCTCGCGGCTGTCGGATCCCACGGCTTCGTGCCCACGCCGATCGCCGAGTTTTCCGACGCCCGGGCGATCGACCGGGGGATCGGCCTGGCCGCCGCGCCCGTGG
>JBILOA010000155.1:0-5321 GCA_044374735.1 Pirellulales bacterium
GCCCGCTTCGAAGTCGGCCAGCGAGATGTCGGCGTTGATCCGGGCCAGGAGCACACCGCGGAAGTTGGGCCGCCCGTAGAGGTTGTCGAAGAAGTCGGGACCGGCGATCCGGTTGTAGGTGGCGCCCGCCCCCTGGAGGAGCGGCTGGCTGAAACTGAAGTCGTAGTTGGTCGTCCAGGTCGAGGGGACGATCACCTGGCCGGCTGCGTTCTGCTGACGGATCGGAGAGTTGTTGTTGTCGTAGACCGTCTCGTTGGCGAAGCCAAAAGTGGCACCGGTTGCGGTCCGTTTTTCGAGGCCCGTCCGCCAGTTGCCCGTATCGCCGAGGAACTGCTGCTGGAAGATCTGTGTTCCCACACCGCCCACGTTTTGTGGCCGATTCTGCCGGTCCCATGTGAGCGAGCTCGACAGCTGCGTATCGAACAGCGCCAGGGCGCTCTCGACGCCGCGGAACGGGTCGGTCTCGACGACCGCCGGGTCGTAGATGGTGGGCGTCTGGGAGGGGGCCGTCAGCAGCGAGACGGCCGGCTCACCGGTCTGCGGCCGCGGGCCGCCGAAGCTGGCGAACCGGCCGCCGAGGTTGCGGAGCACCTTGCCGTTTTCGAGCGCCGTGCGGATCGCCTCCTCGAGCGACAGTTCCCAGATCTCGTCGAACTTGGGGTTCGTGAGGGTGAGTGGCTCGGTCGCCCCGGCCGCCTCGTCGAGCGGTTCCTCGCAACTGTCCGGATACTCCATCTTCTGGACGGCCCCGACGTAGTGCGAGAGGTCGCCGTCTTCGAAGAAGTAGAACGGCTGCCGCGGCGCACAGCCCGAGGCCACGAGCGTGACGCTCGTCAGGACCACCCAGGCTTGCTTGAGGATGCGGGACACGGCGGGGGCACCGGCGGGGCCGGCGTTCGTGGTGACTCGGTCGGACTGCAGGATGCCGCCGCTGCGCCTCGAGGGGTTCGGCCGTCGAACGACGACCTGGCCCGATCCGGCGCCCCCCGACTCCGGATCTGCACGTACTCGCGACCCGAGGCGGAGCGGCAGCACTCGGGATATCGGATGCCACCCCCCGCAAACTTGGGGCAATCGTCAAAGTCGTCACAGCGAGCGCGAGACTGGAGAAGCTGGGAGTCCTGGAGGCTCGGCCAGGTGGCAGGCGACGGCATGTCCCGGGGCGATCGCCGCGAGCGGGGGAACCTCGCGGGTGCACCGCTCTTCCCGCAGCGGGCAGCGGGTGTGGAAGGGACAGCCCGAGGGCGGGTTGACGGGGCTCGGCAGCTCGCCCGACAGCACGATCCGGTCGCGGGACCGTTGCCGGACCGGATTGGGCAGCGGCACGGCCGAGATCAGGGCCTGCGTGTAGGGATGGCGGGGCGCCGCGATGAGCTGCCTCGCGTCGGCCTCCTCGACGATCCGGCCCAGGTACATCACGGCGATCCGGTCGCTCACGTGCCGCACGGCGGCGAGGTCGTGGGCGATGAAGATCATCGTCAGGCCGAGTTCCTCCCGGAGCCGCCCCAGCAGGTTGAGGATCTGGGCCTGGATCGAGACGTCGAGCGCGCTGATCGGCTCGTCGGCGACGAGCAGCTCGGGGCCGAGCGCCAGCGCCCGGGCGATCCCGATGCGCTGCCGCTGACCCCCCGAAAACTCGTGGGGGTAGCGGCGGATGAACCGCGGATCGAGGCCGACGGTCTCCATCAGCTGCTGGACCCGCTCCCGCTGGTCACGGCCTGCCGTCAGGCCGAAGTTCCGCAGCGGCTCGGAGAGGATCGCCTCCACGGTCATCCGGGGATTGAGTGACGCGAACGGGTCCTGGAAGACCATCTGCATGCGCTGGCGCAGGCCATGCAACCGGGAGTCCCAGGCCCAGCGGCCACCGCGCCGCACCCACCACTCGTGGATCGGCAGCCCGTCGAACGCCACGCTGCCCGCCGAGGGTTTGAGCAGCTGGAGCACCGCCCGACCGGTCGTCGACTTGCCGCAGCCGCTCTCCCCCACCAGGCCGAGGGTCTGGCCACGGTGAACCGCGAAACTGACGCCGGCCACCGCTTGCACCGCCTCGCGACCCTGGCGGAACAGCCCGCGGGCGGGCAGCGGAAACCGCACCGCGAGGTCGCGGACATCGAGGAGCGGCCGAGCCGGCTGGATCATCGGGCCGCCTCCGCTTCGAAGCATTCGGCGCGGTGGGTGGGCGAGACGACGGCCACCGGAGGGCGGTCCCGCCGGCAGCGGTCGGTCGCCAGGTTGCAGCGGGGATGGAACGGGCAGCCCGGCGGCAGGTTCCCGAGGTCCGGCGGCAGCCCCGGGATCGCGTCGAGCGTCCCACGCGGCGGCGCGTCGATCCGGGGGAGGCTCGCCAGCAGCCCGCGGGTGTACGGATGGAGCGGGTTGGCGAAGACCTCCGCCGTTGTGCCCTCCTCGACGATCCGCCCGGCGTACATCACCGCCACCCGATCGGCCGTGCCCGCGACGACCCCGAGGTCGTGCGTCACGAGCACCACGGCGGTGCCGAGCGCCGCCTGCAGTTCGGCGATGAGTTCGAGGATCTGGGCCTGGATCGTCACGTCGAGGGCCGTCGTCGGCTCGTCGGCGAAGAGCACCTCGGGCTCGCAGAGCAGGGCCATCGCGATCATCACCCGCTGCCGCATCCCGCCGGAAAACTGGTGGGGATACTGATCGATCCGTCGGCCCGCGTCGGGGATCCCGACCCGCTCGAGCATCGCGATCGCCGCCCGGCGGGCCGCTGCGGGCACCGCGGCCTGGTGGACTTCGAGCACCTCGGTGAGCTGCCGGGCCACGGTCAGGTAGGGATTCAGCGAGGTCATGGGATCCTGGAAGATCATCGCCAGCCGGTCGCCGCGGAGCCGTTCGAGCTCCCGCTCGGGAGCCGCCAGCAGGTCATGGCCGCGGTAGAGGATCCGGCCCGAGGGATGGAAGGCCGGCGGCGCGGGCAGCAGCCGCAGGGCGGAGAGGCAGGCCACGCTCTTCCCGGACCCGCTCTCCCCGACCAGCCCCAGCGTCTCGCCGCGGCGGACCGTGAAGCTGACGCCGTCGACGGCCTTCACGACATGGCCGTCGGTGCGAAAAAACGTCCGCAGGTCGCGGACCTCGAGCACGGTGTCGGGGGCAGGTGGGAGCACGTTACGCGTTCGTGGTCAGAGTTGAACGATCCGCTTTCGGGGGTCGCCAGTGCCCTGGAGCCGGCCTTGTTGGCAAGCGCAGCCATGGATGGCGAAGCGCAGCCAGGATGGAGTGAGCGGAGGCCAGGATGGCCGGAGCGAACGTCCGGCGAGAGGGCACTGGCAAGCCCCGTTCGCTGGACGCTGCATCAATCTTGTCCGACATCTTGAAACCGCCAGGTGCCTACTGCCGCATCCGTGGGTCGAGGGCGTCGCGGATGCCGTCGCCCAGGAAGTTGAGGGCGAACAGCATCAGGGCCATCACGCCGCCGGGGAAGGCGAGGGTCCACCAGAAGACGAGCATCTGGTTGGCCCCGTCGTTGATCAGCGCCCCCAGGCTCGCCCGGGGCGCCTGCACGCCCAGGCCCAAGAACGAGAGGAACGCCTCCTGGAGGATCATCGAGGGCACGGTGAGGGTGAAGGTGACGATCACCGGCCCGAGCGCGTTGGGGATCAGGTGGCGGAACACGATGGCGCGGCCGGGCGTGCCGAGGCTCCGGGCCGCGAGCACGAAATCCTGCTGCTTGAGGCTCATCACCTGCCCGCGCACGATCCGCGCCGTGAGCAGCCAGCCCACCGCCCCCAGGGCCAGGAACACGAGCAGCAGGCTCTTGCCCAGTATCGTCACCAGGATGATCACGAGAAACATGTAGGGCAGGGCGTAGAGGATGTCGACCGTCCGCATCATCACCGCGTCGACCAGGCCCCCCGCGTAGCTCGAGACGGCGCCGTAGACCGTGCCGATCGTGGCGGCCACCACCGCGGCGAGCAGCCCGACCGAGAGGCTCACGCGGCCGCCCGAGAGCACCCGCACGAGCAGGTCGCGGCCGTAGAAATCGGTGCCGAAGGGGTGGGCCCAGGAGGGAGGCTGTGGCCCGTAGGCGAGGTCCTGCGTGGCCTCGTCATAGCCCCAGGTGGCGGCGATCAGCCACGGTCCGACGAGGCAGGCCCCGGCCAGGCACAGGATCACGATCCCGCTGGCCACCGCCAGACGGTTCCGCCGGAGCCGCTTCCAGGCGTCGGCCCAGAGCGAGGTGCCGGCCACGAGCTCGGGGCCGGTGACGGTGGTGGTGGCGACGCTCATGAATACTCGATCCGCGGGTCGAGCAGGCCGTAGACCACGTCGACCAGGAGGTTCATGACCAACAGAAAGCCGGCGTACAGGATGACGATCCCCATCACGAGGAAATAGTCGCGGTTGAAGGCGGCGTCGACGAAGTACGGGCCGATGCCGGGAACGTTGAAGATCTTCTCGACCACGACGCTGCCGGTGAGCATGTTGGCGATGGCGGGGCCGAGGTAGCTCACGACCGGCAGCAGGCCGCCCCGGAGCATGTGCCTCCAGATCACCAGCCGCTCCGAGAGCCCCTTGGCCCGGGCGGTGCGGACAAAGTCGCTCCGCACCACCTCGAGCATGCCGCCGCGGGTGAGCCGGGCGATGCTCGCGGCGTAGATCGTGCCGAGCGTGAGCCCGGGGAGAATGACGTGCCGCCAGTCACCCCAGCCGGCCGGGGGCAGCAGGTGCCACCGCAGCGAGACCAGGAGCACGAGCATCGGCCCGAGCACGAAGCTCGGGATGCTGATGCCCACCAGGGCTGCGGTCATCGCCCCATGATCCCAGACGGTGTTCTGGCGGACGGCTCCGATGACGCCCGCCGTGATGCCGACCAGCAAGGCCCAGACGAGCGCCACCGCGGCGAGCGACAGCGTGACGGGAAAGCCGTCGGCGATGATCTCGTTGACGCTCCGCTGCGGATACTTCGTGGACAACCCCAGGTCGCCCCGGAGGAGGTTGCCGAGGTAGCGGGCGAACTGCTCCGGCAGCGGCCGGTCGAAGCCATACTTGGCGTCGAGCTCGCGGAGCACCTCGGGCGGGATCTCCCGCTCGCTCGAAAACGGCGAGCCGGGCGCGAGCCGCACCAGTGCGAACGACGCCGCCACGATCACGAGCGCCGTGGGCACGAGCTCCACGAGCCGGCGGAGGATGAAGCGGGTCACGAGGCGGCCTCCCCGGGCGCGGGCGGCGGCGGATCGGCGGCGGGCGCAGCCGGCGCCGCCTCATCGATCCAGATGTATTTCCAGGGATGGCGGTCTTGGTGATTGCCCCAGATCCCGCGCACGTACGGTTTGACCAGCTGGGTTCGGGTGTAGGTG
>JBILOA010000157.1:0-5292 GCA_044374735.1 Pirellulales bacterium
CGGCAGCATACCCGTCGGGAGAGCCGGCCACCATCGCCTAAGCCAGGGCCTCGTCGATCACGTGGCCGTAGACGTCGGTCAGCCGCATGTCGCGGCCGCTGAAGCGGTAGGTGAGCCGGGTGTGGTCGATGCCCAGGAGGTGCAGCATGGTGGCGTGCAGGTCGTGGATCGTGCACTTCTTCTCCACCACGCGGTAGCCGTAGTCGTCGGTGGCCCCCACGATCGTGCCCCCCTTCACACCGGCGCCGGCCAGCCAGAGCGAGAAGGCCTGCGGGTTGTGGTCGCGGCCGTCGCCTCCCTGGGCGAAGGGCGTGCGGCCGAACTCACCGCTCCAGACCACGAGCGTCGTGTCCAAGAGCCCCCGGTCGCGGAGATCGCGGATCAGGGCGGCGATCGGCTGATCCACCGCCCGGGCGTTGTTCTCGTGGCCCTCGCGGAGGTTGCCGTGCTGGTCCCAGCGGTCGCCGCCCACCCTCGGGCAGGTGAGCTCCACGAACCGCACGCCCCGCTCCACCATCCGCCGGGCCAGCAGGCATTCGGCGGCGAAGATCTTGGTGGGCCCGTAGTCGCTCTCCATGCCGTAGGCCTGCTTCGTGGAGGCCGTCTCGCCGGCCAAGTCGAGCAGGCTGGGCACCTCCGCCTGCATCCGCCAAGCGAGTTCCTGGTTGGCGATCGCGCTTTCGAGCGGGTCGGGCGCGTCGCCGGCCGAGGCCAGCCGGGCGGCGAACGAGCGGTCGAGCCGGCTGGCCAGCGCGAGCTTCGCCTCTTGGAGCGCGGGGGACTTCTCGCGCGGATTGACGTTGGCGAGGCCGCCGGGGCCGGGCTTGATCACCGAGCCCTGGAAGCTGGCCGGCAGGAAACCGCTCGTGAAGTTGTCGAGGCCGCCCGGCGGGATCAGGCCGCCGTTGACCACCACGTAGCCGGGCAGATCGTCGTTCTCGCTGCCCAGGCCATAGGTGGTCCAGGCGCCCATGCTCGGCCGCCCCTGGAGGCCGCTGCCGGTGTGCAGGAAGTAGTTGGCGTTGGTGTGCTCGGGGAACTCGCTGGTCATCGACCGGATCACGGCCAGCTCGTCCACCACGCCGCCGATGTGCGGAAACAGGTCGCTGACGGGGATCCCGCTCTTGCCGTAGGGCTTGAACTTCCACGGGCTCGGCAGCAGCTTGCCGATGTTGTTGAACTGCGTGGCGTCGACCTTGAACAGCGAGTGGGGATCCTTGCCGGCGTCCTGTTCGAGCCGTGGCTTGGGGTCGAAGGAGTCCACCTGCGACACGCCCCCGTCCATGTAGAGGAAGATCACGCTCGTGGCCCGAGCCGGGTGGTGCAGGGCCGGCACGACCCCCGTCGCGGCCCGGGTGGCCTCGCGGTGGAGGAGCGCCGAGGCCGCCACCGCCCCGAAGCCGCAGCCGGCCTGGGCGAGCAGCTGCCGCCGGGAGAGCGGCGCCGGGCGAAACCGGCCGCAGTGATGGGAGCGACGTGTCATGGGACGAAGATGAACTCCTTGGCGTTGAACAGCGCGTGGGCCAGGTCGGCCCAGGCGGCCTCCTGACGCAGGTCTTTGGCGAAGTCGCCGCCATGCGCCCGCGTCTGCAGCGCGAGAAACTCGAGTGCCGCCGCCATCTCCTCGGGCGCCGGCGGCCGGGCGAAGGCCGCTCGGTACATCCCGAGAATCCGTTCCTCCGGGGCGAGCGCCGCGTCGGCGAGCGTCTTCTTGGCCCACAGCCCGGCCTGCTCCACCACGAAGGGGTCGTTCATCATCGTCAGCGATTGGGCCGGCACGTTGGTCACGTTCCGGCGGCCCATCGCCTGGAAGGGCACGGGCATGTCGAAGGTGACGAGGAAGCCGGGCAGAAAGTTTCGCCGGATGGTGGTGTAGATGCTGCGGCGGCCGGCGCCGTCGAGCGGGCCCGCGCCGGGACGGCCACGGCCGTCCTGGAAGTCGGTCAGGAACACCTCCACGCCGGGGCCGCCGAGCTTCGGGTCGAGCCGGCCCGAGACGGCGAGGATCTTGTCGCGGATCGCCTCCCCTTCGAGCCGGCGCAGGGGATGGTGGTGGAGGAGCAGGTTTCGCGGATCCTTCGCCACCGCGGCCGCGTCGCGGGCCGAACTCATCCTCCAGGTGGCGCTCGTGACGATCTCGCGCACGAGCCGCTTGACGCTCCAGCCCTCCTCCATGAACCGCACCGCGAGCGTGTCGAGCAGGGCCTGGGCGGCGGGGTCGGCCGTCGGCTCGCCGAGCTTGCCGAAGTTGTCGGTGGTGGCCACGAGGCCGCGGCCGAAGAGGTGGTGCCAGATGCGGTTGACGGCGACCCGGGCCGTGAGCGGGTTCTTCGGGTCGAGCACCCGCTCGGCCAGTTCGAGCCTGCCCGAGGAGCCCGGCGGCCAGGCGGGCTGGCTCGCCCCGTCGATCGCCTCCAGGAATCGCCTGGGCGAGACGCTCCCGGGCCTCGCGGCCGAGCCTTTGAGCAGCACGAACTGGTCGATGCCGTTGCCGTCGAGGATCGCCGGAGCGGTCGCCGACTCGAGCTTGGCCTTGGCGAACACCGCGGCCCGGATCGCGGCCCCACCGGCCGTCTCCTCGGCCAGTTGCTTGGCCGGCCCGCCCGCCCAGTCCACCCCCGGCGCGGCGAGCAGGCGGTCGGCAAGGGCGGCGAGCGCCGGCGAGTCGACCGCGCCCGCCCGGCAGGCGGTGAGGAGTTCGGCGAACAGGGCCCCGCCCGCCGCAGCCGGGTCGCCACCCCGGTCCAGGATCGCCAGTGCGAGCGGGTCGCCGCGGACGGGCTCGTCGACCGCCGCGACCACCTCGGCCACCGCGGCTTCGCCGGCGATCGCGGCATACTCCACGTGCACCACGTGGGCCGTCTCACCCCACTTCAGGTCGCGGCGAAGATCCTGCCGGATCCACTTCCACTCCCCCTTGGTGTCGATCTTCATCACGGTGCCGCCGTACAGCGGCCCGTGGATCACGACGTGGCTGTCCACGGTGGTGAAGATCTGGAGGTGGCCGCGGACGCGGTGCCAGATCACGCCCTGGTTGATCCGCACCTTGGGGGTCCGCAGCACCCGGCCGGCCCGATCGACGCTGCCGACGCCCCCGGTGTCCCGCTCGCCCCGCGACTTCGTTCGCGACCAGACCTCGTCGCTCCGGGCGAAGCCGCTCGCGGCGAGCCGCACGCGGGTCGGTGCGTCCGCGGCCGTGACGATGAGGGGCGCGCCGGTGGGCACCGCTTCCCAGGCCGCCCCGTCACCGATCACCGGCGTGCCGCCCGGCCCGCGGCCGTAGTCGGCGATCACGGTCTCGCCCGCGGCCCGGGCCGCGGCCTGCGCCCGGTCGGCGGCGGCCTTGGTGAGGGCCGCGGGGGGCGGCAGCAACGCCGCGACCTCGGCGTCCCGGCCGGTGAGCGCCGCGGCGACCAGCGGCAACAGTTTGCGGCGCTGCTCGGTCGCCACGGCCGCTGCCTCGGCGGCCACCGCGCGGTTGTGCTCGAGCGACTCGAAGGGCACCTGCCGGTAGCTGCTCGACATCAGCATCCCGGCGATGGCGTAGTAGTCCTCGTCGGAAATCGCGTCGAACTTGTGGTCGTGGCAGCGGGCGCAGCCCAGGGCCAGCCCCAGGAAGGCCTTGCCGAAGGTGTCGACGCGGTTGTCGGTGCGGTCGGCGTCGTCCTGGAGGATGTCGACCGGCGAGTGCACTTCCTCCCCCAGGTACCAGAAGCCGGTGCCCGCCACCGAGCGGTTGGCGCCGGTGTCGTCGACTCGCGGATCGGCCACGAGATCGCCGGCGATCTGCTCCCGCACGAAGCGGTCGTAGGGGAGGTCGGCGTTGAACGCGTCGACGACCCAGTCGCGGTAGCGCCAGGCGTTGGGGATCGGATAGTCGAACTCGTGGCCGCGGGTTTCCGCGAACCGGACCACGTCGAGCCAGTGGCGGCCGAAGCGTTCGCCGTAGTGCGGCGAGGCCAACAGCCGCTCCACGTAGCGGTCGAACGCGGCCGGGTCGGGATCGGAACCGACGGCGGCCACGTCGGCGGGATCGGGCGGCAGGCCGGTGAGGATCTCCGCGGCCCGGCGGACGAGTACGGCCCGATCGGCTTCGGGGGCGGGCTCGAGGCCGGCGGCCTCCAGCCGCGCGAGCACGAAGCGATCGATCGGGCTTTTGCACCAGGCGTCGTTCTTCACGACCGGAGGGGGCGAGGCTCGGGGCGGCTGCCAGCACCAGTGGTCGGCCTTCCGACTGGCGATGTCGAACCCGCCGGCCGCCGCCTGCTTGCCGTCGTCGGGCCAGGGCAGGCCGCGGCGCACCCACTCCTCGAGCGTGGCGATCTCGGCGGGCGGCAGTTTGCCGTCGGGCGGCATCTGCAGGTCGCCGTCGTAGCGGACCGCATGCACGAGCAGGCTCTGCTCGGGCTTGCCCGCCTGCGCCACGCCCTCGGCCCCGAAGAAGTCGGCCCGGGAGTCGAACGACAGCCCGCCTTCCGGGTCGCCGGCCTCCGCCGAGTGGCACTCCGCGCACCGCGAGACCAGGAGCGGCCGCACCTTGGCCTCGAAGAACTCGAGGTCGGCCGGGTCAGACGCCGGCGGCTCCGCTGCCCGGGCCAGCGCGATTCCGCACAAGGCGATGACCGTTCCAAGCCGCCGTGTGATGGGCAGGATTCCGCAAGCCATCATCGACGTCACCACGCGGGCCTAAGGGACGACCGTAGCCAATCATGGCCACACGGCACCTCGAATTCTAGCCCGGCGACGGTCCCTTGGCAGCAGTCGATTGTTGCGGCCAAACGCGGAAGAATTGCCGAATTCGTCGCAGAAGTGTTTGTGGGGAGGGGTTGCCCGTGGTCCGAGAGCCGGCGTAGCTGGCAAGCGAAGCCAGGGATGGCGAAGCGCAGCCAGGTCCGAGTAAGCGAAGCCCAGGATGGGCGCAGCGAACGTCCGGCGACGGATCACGGGCAACCCCGACCGGCGCGCGGGTTAAGCCCGCCTATGCCGCCGTCACCCCGTGGCTCTCGCCGAAGTAATACTTCTTGGCGTCGGGGTGGTTGAGGACTTCCTCGGCGGAGCCGTGGCAGAGGACCTTGCCGGCCCGGATCACGTAGCTGCGGTCGGTGATCGCCAGCGTCTCCCGCTCGCGATGGTCGGTGATCAAAATCGAGATCCCGTCGTTCCTGAGCCCTTGGATGATCTTCTGGATCGAATGGATCGTGACCGGGTCGATACCGGTGAAGGGCTCGTCCAAGAGGATGATCCGGGGTTCGGTCACCAGGCACCGCGCGATCTCGAGCCGTCGCTTCTCGC
>JBILOA010000268.1:0-3847 GCA_044374735.1 Pirellulales bacterium
CGTGATCTTCCCCAAGCTCGCCCTCGGCCTGAGCGGGTTCGAGACGGGCGTGCTCCACATCCATCTCGTCCGCGGCACCAAGGCCGATCCCGCCGACGCCACGGCCCGGATCGCCGGCACCCGGCGGCTCTTGACCACGGCCGCCCTGATCATGTCGGTGCTGCTCGTCGGATCGTCGCTCGTGTGCGGAACCGGCACGCTGATTCCCGTCGAGGCCCTGGCCCACGAGCCCGTTCGGGGGGCGGCCGTGGACCGCACGCTCGCCTACCTCGCGCATGCCGAGGGACCGGTGGCGATCGCGCCCTTCTTCGGCGCCGCCTTCGGCACCGCCTACGACCTGAGCACGATCCTGATCCTCTGGTTCGCCGGGGCGTCGGCGATGGCGGGCCTCCTCAACATGGTGCCCCGCTACCTGCCGCGCTACGGCATGGCCCCGGAGTGGGCGGCCGCCTACCGGCCGCTGGTGGTCGTGTTCGTGGCGATCGCCCTGATCGTGACGCTCTGCTTTCGGGCCAGCGTCGCGGCCCAGGGGGGCGCCTATGCCACCGGCGTGCTCGTGCTGCTCACGAGCGCGGCCGTGGGCACCTTTCTGCAGGTGGTGCGGCGGCCGGCCCCCGCCCCGACCGACCGCCGGCGCCGAGCCTGGGCCGCCAGCGGCTACGGGCTCGTGGTCTTGGTGTTCGTGTACACGACCATCGCCAACGTGGTGGAGCGGCCCGAGGGGATCGTGATCGCCTCGATCTTCATCGCGGCGGTGCTCGGGATCTCGTTCGTGTCGCGGGCCTGGCGGGCCGGTGAGATCCGCTGGAAGACGTTCCGGTTCGCCGACGCCGCCGACCGGATGCTGTGGACCGACATCACGAGCGACCTGCCGTTCCGGGTGCTCGTGCCGCACCGGCCCGACCACCGCACGCTCGCCGAGAAGGAGCGGGAGATCCGCCGCAAGCACCGGATCGAACAGCGGGTGCGGCTGGTGTTTTTGGAGGTGCACCGCGGCGACGTGAGCCGGTTCGAGAACGAGCCGGTGCTGTCGGTGGCCGAGGAGGACGGGCGGTTCGTGATCGCGGCCCGCGACTGTGTTTCGGTCTCCCACACGATCGCCCAGGTGGCCCTCGAGCTGTCCGCGGGGGGCCGGCCGCTCGACGTGATCTTCGGGTTCAGCAAGGGCTCACCGCTGCGGTTGGCCGTCGACTTCGTGCTGTTCGGCTCGGGCGACATCCCGGCCCGCGTGGTGGATCTCTTCGAGCGGGCCGTGCCCGACCCGGCCGCCCGGCCGACGGTGATCGTGGCGTCGTAGGCCAGACTTCCGCTTGCCCGGCTGCCGCGGGCGCCGTCAGGATGGCGGGGCCGCGGCGGGAGTCGCCGCCGCGCCTCCCCGGAGATTCACGATGCCGCGCCCCCCGTCGTTCGCCGCCGTTGCCCTGGCCGCCCTGATCGTCGTGGCAGCCTCGGCCGTGGACGGAGCCGATGACCCGCCTCTCAGGGTGGGCGTGTACGAACTCCCGGGCATCTGCCGGGTGGAGGGCACCCGACCCGTCGGGATCTCCGTCGATTTCTGGCGGGAGGTCGCCGACCGGCTCGGCATCGAGTCGACCTTCGTCGTCGAGAAGGACGTGGCTTCGCTGATCGCCGATACCGCCACCGGGCGGATCGACGTCATGCTCGGCCCCCTGGCCGTGACCGAGGCCCGGGAACGCCAGATCGATTTCACGCAGCCCCTGCTGACGTCGGGCATGCGGATCGCGGTGCCCGGACGCGAGGCCCGGTCGTGGTTCGCGCCGCTGGTGTCGGTGCTCTCGCGCGAGTTGCTCGGCATCGCGTGCGCGATCGTCGGCCTCGTGATCGTCACCGCCCACGTGCTCTGGTTCGTGGAACGGGCCCGCAATCCCCAGGCGTTTCCGCCGGGCTACCGGCAGGGCATCCGCGAGGCGATCTGGTGGAGCATCTCCACCGTGATGACCGGGGGCTGCGACAACAAGGCGATCGAGACGACGGCGGGCCGCGCGGTGGCGATCGTCTGGATCCTCGGGGGCATCGCGGCGATCGCCACGCTCACCGGCACGATCGCCGCCAAGCTCACGGCCGAGCAGGTCACCGGGTCGATCCACGGCCCCCGCGATCTCGCGGGCCGGATGGTGGGGGTGATGACAGACTCCGTGGCGGTGCAGGCGGTCAAGGCCCGCGGCGGCAGCGTGCTGTCGTACCCCAGGCTGCAAGACGCCCTCACCGCCGCCCGGCTGGGCGAGGTGGAGGCCGTGGTGCACGAGAACCACATCCTCCAGGCCCTGCTCGGCGAGCCTGGCCACGCCGCGATGCGGCTGGTGGGCCCGATCTTCGACACCTACGACTTCGCCATGGCCGTGCCGCCCGGGAGTCCGCTCCGCGAGACGCTCTCCACGGCGATCCTGGCGGCCCGCGAGGACGGCTCGCTCGCGCGGATCATGGAGCGGGCCTTCGGCCGGCAGGACTGACGCCGTCGTCAGGCACCCGACCGTGCCAGGCCGGCGAAGCGGATCCGGCTCGACGGGGGCGTCACCTTGACCGTGGTCGAGCCGCTCAGGTCGGGCGCGGTGAACGAGTTCGCACGAATGGTACGAACGCCCCGGCCCGCCGTGATCGTCACCGTGAACGTCTTCACGCCCTGATCGGCCGCGGTAAACGTGTAGCGAAAGCCGTTGAGTGGCTGGAGTTGTCCGTTGACGAGAACCCGAGCGTCGCCGGCCGGAGCGATCTTCATCGTGACCGTATCCTGAAAAAACTGATCTGCTCCGCGGACCGTCATCTGGAAGGCCACGCCCGCCGTCACGACGGCCGGCGTCTGAATCCTGATCGCGGAGCGGCGTGAGATGCCGAAGGCCTGGGACGTCGCCGGCATCAGGCCGAGCGTCGTGCCGGTGTATGTAGCCTTCAGAGCGTAGTTGCCGGGCTTGGTGACCCGCAGGCCCATGGAGCCTGTCCGCACGAAGGTGGCAAGGCCGGTGGCGTCAGTGTTCATCCTGGTCTGGCCCAGCAGCCTCGCCCCATTCGCGGACACGAACGACAGGCTCACCTGGTCGCCGCCTTGTGCCACGGCATTGCCGTACAGATCCTGGACCTGCACGCTCACCGGCGCCTTGAAGAACCGTTGCGCGTAGGCGAAGGTCGGCTGCCCCACGAAGCCGAGCTGGGCCGCCTGCCCCGGCGAGACGGTCACGGATAGCACCCCACTGTGGCCGGCCGCGTCACGGACGGTGACGGTCTGGGGGCCCGCCGTCTTGAGCGTGATCGCATACGGCGGACTCGACGGATTGAAGGCCCCGGTGGGGGGCAACTCGGCCTGCGGGTCGCTGCTGGTGAAAGTGAGGACGTCGCCGTTGCTTGCGGACACCGTGGCCTGGAACGTCATGCCGGCCGTGGCGGTGGCGGGGCCCTCGATGCCCCAGGTGTTCTGGATGCCGAGATCCCAGGTGACGGTGCCGACGCTCCCCGCCGCCGGCTGGCCTTGCGTCGGCGACGGGCTCCAGACCTGCACGTCCGAGCCCATCGCCGCGAACCGGTCGGAAGCAGCGGAATAGTAGAAGCCGGATGCCGTCTGCGCCAGGAGGCCGTTCACGTAGGGGTCGGTGTAGGACCGGCCGATTCCAGGCAGATCGCTACCGGGCAGCAGGCCCTGATAGAGCCCGGTGCGGATCTGGTCGAGCGTCCACGTGTTGAACATGTGCGACGACCCGTTCCCGGCGTTGGTGGGAGTGGGGGAGACTGCGGCCACGTATGATGCGTTCGAGAGCATGCCGCTGGCGATCGCGTTGGAGACCGTGTACCAGATTGTTGACGAATAGGTCGCCGCCTGGCCGACCCCCCAGGTGCC
>JBILOA010000003.1:0-16677 GCA_044374735.1 Pirellulales bacterium
TTCGAGGTAGGTGTAGCCGCCGAGCCCCTCCTCGTAGAACTTGAGGAAGCGGCCGGCCTGGCTGTCGTCGATCCGTCCCTCGCGGACGGCCCGCTCCAGCGAGTCACGCAGCCGCTGCACGAGCTGGTCGGCGTCGAACTCGACGTAGTCGAGAACCTCGCGGA
Source organism: Pirellulales bacterium (assembly GCA_044374735.1). Lineage (GTDB taxonomy): Bacteria > Planctomycetota > Planctomycetia > Pirellulales > UBA1268 > QWPN01. The sequence goes on from JBILOA010000003.1 coordinate 165, forward strand.
CGGTGTCGCCCTTGATGACCGCGTCGACGACCACGTCGCCCCGCTCGTCGGTGCTGATGTGGACGGCGTTGGTGTCGCCGAACAGGTTGTGGAGGTCGCCCAGGATCTCCTGGTACGCGCCGATCAGGAAGGCCCCGAGGTAGTAGGGGTCGTTGTTCCAGGCATGGAGGGGGAGCGTTCGCTTCACGTCGCGGCGGTCGATGAACTGGTCGATCTTGCCGTCGGAATCGCAGGTCACGTCCCCGAGCACGGCGCTGCGGCAGGGCTTCTGGTTGAGCCGGTGGATCGGCATCACGGGAAACAACTGCTTGATCGCCCAGCTGTCGGGCATCGACTGAAAGAGCGAGAAGTTGCAGAAGTAGGTGTCGGAGAGTGCCGCTTCGAGACCCTCCAGTTCCTCGGGCATGTAGTCGAGCCCCTTGGCCAGCTTGCTGATCCGGCGACAGGTCGCCCAGTAGAGGTTTTCGACGGCCGACCGCTGGTCGAGCGGCAGGTAGCCGCTGGCGAACAGGTTGAGCGCCGTGTCGAGCGACTGCTGGGCGTCGTGGAAACTCTCGAGCAGGTTGCGCGAGTTGATGTTCTGGTAGGTCTCGTGCAGATCGACCAGCGGCTGCTCGGCGTCGGGGGCCGGCTCGGTCACGGCCGTGGTGCCCCCCTGCTCCGAGACACCGAGCACCCCGAAGATCAGCACGCTGTGGTAGGCGACCACGGCCCGGCCGCTCTCGGAGATGATCGTGGGGTGCGGCACGCCCGCCTCGTCGCAGGCGTTTTGGACGTGGTAGACGACGTCGTTGGCGTATTCCTGCAGGCTGTAGTTCACGCTCGACTCGAAGTTGGTCTGCGAGCCGTCGTAGTCGATCCCCAGGCCGCCGCCCACGTCGAGATACCGCAACCCCGCCCCGCGCTTGACCAGTTCCGCGTAGATCCGCGACGCCTCGTTGAGCGCGGTCTTGATGTGGCGGATATTGGTGATCTGACTGCCCTGGTGGAAGTGGAGCAACTGCAGGCAGTCGGCCATGCCCCGGTCGGCCAAGAGGTCGAGTCCGCGGACGAGTTCGCTGGCGGTGAGGCCAAACTTGCTGCGGAACCCGCCGGACGACTGCCAGCGACCGCTGCCCCGGGCCGCGAGTTTGATCCGCATCCCGATCCGCGGCCGCACGCCCAGCTTCTCGGCATATTCCAGGATCAGGTGCAGTTCGGAGAACCGCTCCACGACCGGGATGATGTGGCGGCCCATCTTCTGGGCCATCATCACCGTCTCGATGAACTCGGCGTCCTTGAAGCCGTTGCAGATGATCGGCGTGTCGTCGTCGGCCAGGGCGATGACGGCCAGGAGCTCGGGCTTGCTACCCGCCTCGAGCCCGAACCGGAAGGGCCGGCCGAACTTGAGCACTTCCTCCACGACCTGCCGCTGCTGGTTGACCTTGATCGGATAGACGCAGCAATACTCACCGTTGTAGCCGTTCTCCTGCATCGCCGCGGAGAAGGCCCGGTGCATCTCGCCGAGCCGATGCTGAAGGATCTCGGCGAACCGCAGCAGGATCGGCAGGTCGATGCCGCGCACCTGCAGCCGGTCGACCAGTTGCTTGAGGTCGATGCTCCGGGTGGGGTCCCGGTCGGGGTGCACGAGCAGGTGCCCGTTCGGCCCGACCGAGAAGTAGCCGTTGCTCCAGCGGTTCACCTCGTACAGGTCGGCCGCGTCGGCGGTGCTCCACTGTTCGATGTCCAGATCGACGGCAGCCATCGAGGGCCCTCGGGGGAAGCGTGGCCGAAGCCCACGTGCGGAAGTGTATCGTGCGTTCTTCCGCTGACCATGCCAAACCCGGCTGAGACCAACCGCGTCAGACGGCCGTCCGCGACCAGGACCGGCCCCGGAAGATCAGCAGCATCGCCAGGCCGCGGGCGGTCAGGTCGGCCGCCATGGCCAGCCACGCGCCCCGCACGCCCAGATCGAGCCCGGGCAGCGTGCCGAGGCCCGCGGGCAGCGGAACCTCCGGCCAGGCCAGCAGAACCGCGAGCGGCAGCCGGATCAGGAGCAGGCCGGCGAAGTTGACGACCAGCGGCGGCCGGGTCCCGCCCCCCTCAGCCCGCCGGAAAACACCATCAGCAAGGCCAGCGGCGGCTGGACCAGCGCCACGATCCGCACCAGCCGGGCGGCCAGGCTGGCCACCTCGGGCTGCTGCCCCGAGCCTCCGGTGAACCAGGCAGCCAGCGGCTCCGCCGCCACCAGAAACAGCCCCCCCGCCGTGCCCATCAGCACCACGGCCACCGCGGCGGCCTGCCAGACACTCCGCCGCGCCCGCGGCTCGTCGCGGGCCCCCAGAAACTGCCCGGCGAGCGTCGCCGCCGCCACCGCGAAGGCGCTCCCCGGCAGGAAGGCGAGCGACTCGATCGTGACGGCCACGGAGTGGGCCGCCGCGTCGACGTCGCCGAGCCGGTTCACCACGCTGAGAAACGTCAGATGGCAGGCGGCGTTGCCGAGCGCGTCGATGCCGGCCGGCGTTCCCACGCGGGCAACCCGGCGGAGTTCGTCCCGCCGCGGGGCCCAGTCGGCCGGTCCGGTCCGCAGGCCGCGGCCCGGCCGGCTCAGCAGCCAGGCGACGCAGGCCGCGCCGCAGGCGTAGCCCGCGACCGTGCCCCAGGCCAGTCCGTCCCACCCCAGCCGCGGCAGGCCCCCAGCCCCGGTGGCAAGGGCGAAACTCGCCGACGCATTCACGAGGTTGACCACGGTCATCGCCACCAGTCCCGACGTCATGTCGCCGGCCCCTCGCAGCACCGCCACGCCGACAAAAACCGCGGCCATCAGCGGCAACGCCGGAAACACGATCGCGAGGTAGCGGGCCGCCAGGTCGCTGCTCCCGGGCGGTAGGCCGAGCAGCCGGACAAACCCGGCGCCCCCCGCGGCGGCAATCGCGAGCGCGATCAGCGCGAGCACCGTCGCCACGAGGAAGCACTGGCCCGCGGCCCGCCTGGCCGCGGCCAGGTCGCCGGCGCCGACGCTGCGGGCGACCAGTGCCGTCGCGGCCGAAGTCGGCAGCACGAACACGACCGGCAGGAACGCCAGGCAGTAGGCCACCAGCCCGACGGCCGCCAAGGGCTCGGCCTCGGCGAACAGGTTGCCCGCCAGCCACTTGTCGACGAAGCCGACGGAGAGCGCCAGGAACTGTTCGAGCAGAACCGGGGCCACCAACACTGCGAGCGGTCGGGCCGTGCCCTCGAAACGGGCGACGCCCCGCCGCTCGACAGTCTCTCGCTGCCTGCCAGGCCAGCTGCTCAGGCGAAGAGTTCCTTGATCACCTTGCCGGAGTTGGCGATCTTCATCGGCCGGCCGTTCTTGCTGGTGAACGTGGTCTCCAGCGAGATGTCGAGCGCCTTGAGCACGCTCGCCATCAGGTCCTGCGAGGAGTAGGGCTCGGTGATGACCTCCTTGCCGTCGGAGCTGGTCTCACCCACGGCGATGCCCCGCTTGAATCCGCCGCCGCCCACGACGACGCTCCAGCTGCGGGCCCAGTGGTCGCGACCACCGCCGCCGTTGATGTTCGGCGTGCGACCGAACTCGCCCATCCACATCACGACCGTGTCCTCGAGCATCCCGCGGTCGGCCAGGTCGCTCACCAGGGCGCTCATGGCCTGATCGAGCTCGGGCAGCTTGGTCGCCGAGAGCGTCTGGAAGATGCCGCCGTGGTTGTCCCAGCCACCCAGGTCGACCTCGACGAACGGCACACCCATCTCCACGAGCCGACGGGCCATCAGGCAGCCGCGGCCGAAGCCGGTGTTGCCATACTTTTCCCGCGCTTCAGCCGGCTCCTGCATCACCTTGAAGGCCTTCATCTGCTCGCTCGTCATGAGCTTGACGGTCTTGTCGAGCACCTTCATGTGGTCCTCGGACGACCCACCGCGCTTCTCGCCGATGAACTTCTTCTCGACGGTGGCGAGCATCTCGAGCCGCTGCGCGAGCCGAGCCGGATCGATGCCCATGTCGAGATTCCGGACGTTGCCGTTGGAATCGACCACGAACGGCGCCCAGGTCATGCCCAGGAAGCCCGGACCGACGCTGCCGCTGCCGACCGACACGAACGGCGGAATCTCCAGGTGGGGCACCTGGTCGATCAGTTCGTGGGCGACGACGGCGCCGTAGCTGGGGTGCTCGATGTTGGGATTGGGCACATAGCCGGTGTGCATGTAGTACCGGCCGCGCATGTGGTCGGCCTCGCGGGTGCTCATCGACCGCACGACCGCCATGTGATGCATCTGCTTGGCCATCAGCGGCATGTGCTCGCAGATGGCGACGCCATCAGCGCTGGTGGCGATCTGCTTGAACTCACCGCCTGTCGGCGCGCCCGGCTTCAGATCCCAGATGTCGATGCTGCTGGGGCCACCGCCCATCCAGAGCAGGATCGCAGCCTTATGCCGCTTCCGCATGTCGCCCGACTGGGCGAGGATCGTGTTGGTGAAGGCCGTCGCGGGCGCGGCCAGGGCCGCGGCGCCGGCCATGTGGCTCATGAAGTGCCGCCGATTCATGCCGGCGGGCAGGTCGAGCGGGCGATTGCTGAAGGCGGCGGGGATCATGGCGGGACTCCTGCGGAACGGGATGGTGCGGCCGGGATCGTACCATCCCTCGGCCGATATCGGATTCGCTCAGAGGATTATCCCTTATTCCCGGCCCTTCCGCCACTGCGGCCGCCCACCCCGTCTTTTCCCGAAAAACGGCCCGAACGCCCCCTGCCCTGCCGCGGTGGGTCACCCTGGCTCGGGGTCGCCCGACCCCGTCGCCCGGACGTTCGCTACGGGCATCCTGCCCTTCGCTCACTCGATGCTGGCCATCGCTTCGCAACGCGCACCGATCCGCGAAGCCGATTGGTCGGCTGCGCTCGGCCATCAACGCCGGCTCCGGGGCACGGGCAACCCCGAGCAGTCCAAAGGCCGAGGACGCAGCAGACGGGCGCCGCGGATTCGTCTGAACGCACGCTGCGCGCCACCCCGCGAACGAACACGGCCGCCCGGAGGTGCGGCCGGCGGCCGGGGCCGTAGGCCCGAGGGCCGCCTAGGCCGGAGGGGCCAGGGATGGCCCTCCGGCCTAGTGATTAATGATGAACTCGTTCGAGTTCAGTACCGCCCACCAGACGTCCTGCAACGCGCCGGCGACGTCGCCCTTACGGGCACCCAGCAGCGCCGTCGCCACTTGCCGCTCCTTCGCGGTCGGCGTTCGCGCCAGGGCCGAGAGATAGAGCGCGTCGATCTTCTGGGCCGGCGGCGCGCCACTGGTCGCGACCTTGTCGAGGAAGCCGCCCTTCCCCACGCTCGTCGCCTCCTTGATGAGCTCACCGTTGAACATCATCAAGACCTGGGGGATGGAGCCGTTGAAGGTGGTCGCATCGTCACCCTCGTCGGTGCCGAAGGCGATGATGAACTGCGAGAGCCACTGATCCTTCTTCTTCGCAGCGTCTTCGCCCACCCGCGTCTCGTCGGCTTCGGTGGCCGTCAGCAGCGACTCGTAGAGTTGCTCGGCCTGCATTTGCCTGAGATAGAAGTGCGTGAACTTCGGCCGCTCGCCCAACGAGGGATCGTCAGCCTTGTTGGCGGGCGTGGACTTGCTCGACAGCGCATAAGGCTTCGAGAGCACGATCCACCGCATCAACTCCTTGATGTCGAAGCTCTGCTCACGGAACTGCTCGGCCAGCCCGTCGAGCAACTCCGGATGCGAGGGTGGATTGTGGTCGCCGAGATCGTCGACCGGCTTGGTGAACCCGTACCCGAGAAAATGCCCCCAGGTCCGATTGACCATCGCCCGCGGGAAGTACGGGCTGGCCTTGATGAGCTGCGACAGTTCCTTCCGGCGGTTGGTGCCGTACGCGGTGCCATCCTGCATCGTGCCGGGCAGGTAGCCGGTCTTCGAGATCTCGGTGCCGTCGATGAACACCGGATAGGCCACCTTCATCAGCCCGTTCCGAAGCTCGTAAAACAATTCGGCTTCCTCAGGATTTCCACCCTCGCCGGCAAAATCCTCGTCGACCAGCTCCACCCACTGCACGTCGTCGGTGCCGTCCCGGCGCCGCAGGGCGCGGGTCTGGCGAAAGAACGCGTTGAGCTCCCAAAACTGGTTTTGCTTGCCCTTGTTGAAGGGATGGTTGTGGCACTGCGTGCACTGCACCTGGAGGCCGAGAAAGACCTGCGCGGTCTTGGCCGTCGCCTGAACGCCGTTCTCGACTCCCATTTCCTCCATCTTGCCGCTCAGGAAGTTGGTGGCGCCGTTGAACCCTTCGAGGCCCTTGCGGTTCGCATTCATCCCGCTGGCGGTGACGAGCTCGACCATGAACTGGTCGTACGGCTTGTTTTGCGACAGCGTCCGCCGGAGGTACTGCCGCATCCCGGGGCGGCTGACCCGCTCGTTCGTCACGTCGCGGCCGATCAGGACGGTCGTCCAGACGTCGGTGAAGTTGCGGGCGTATTCGTCGACGTAGTCGTCACCCAGCAGTTTGCCGACGAGCGTGGCCTTCTTGGAGGGAGACGAGTCGGTCAGAAACGTCTGGAGTTCCTTGACGGTGGGCACCCGCCCGATGATGTCGAGGTGAACCCGGCGGCACCACTCCCCGTCGCTCGCGTCACCCGACGGCTGGAGGCCGGCATCGGCCCAGCCCGCCGAGATCTGCTCGTTGATGAACTTGACCTGCGGGATCCCGTAGTGCTCGTCGGCCGCCTTCTCCGGAGCCGCGGGGAGCGAGCCGGCAACGCTCGCCACCACGAGCAGAACCAGGGGCAGAAACACACCTCGACCGGGGGCGCGACGCATGCTGGACTCTCCGCGGGAAGGACGGCCGAAAGCGACCGACCACCATTCTATTCGGAAGGCCGCTGCCGGCCTATTCCCACCGCCAACCGGCCCGGCGCCTCAGCGACGGGCGGCTTCAAGACGGGGCGACTGGGGTGCGGCGGCCTCATTTCCCCCGACGAACTCCAGAATCGCCCGCTGCCCGGCGTCGCCCAGGCGCGGCTTCGAGAGCTTCAGGATCCGGGTGTACCCACCCGGACGGTCCGCAAATCGCGGGGCGATCACCTCGAACAGGATCCGGGCCGCTTGTTTGTCGCCGAGCAACTGCACCACCCTCCGGCGGGCCGTCACGGCCGGGGCCATGGCCTTCGCCCAGTCCTGCCAGCGACCGCTGCCCCGCCACTCTTTCCAAGCCGCCGTGCCCCGCTCGGCCGAGGTGCCGAACTCCGCCGCCCGACCGGCAGCGACCAACCCGCGGCGGGCGATCGTGATGCAACGCTCGACGACGGGCCGTACTTCCTTGGCCTTCGGCAGCGTCGTCACGATCCGGCCGCGGACTTTCGCCGCCCCCGGCTCGCCGGCCTCGACGTCTCGCTCCGTGAGCATCAGCGCGGATGCCAGATTGCGAAGGAGTGCCCGCTGGTGCGACGGGCTGCGGCCGAGCACTCGGCCCTTGCGACGGTGACGCATGACTGTGGTTTCCTCGTGAAGAATCCGCCCTGGGGCGGATCAGGTTTCGGCGGCCGCCGGAATCGCCATCCCCAGCCGCAGGCCGACATCGCGGAGCTTTTCCTCGATCTCCTGCAGCGTGTTGTCGCCGAAGTTCCGCACCTCCAAGAGCTCCTCGCGGGTCCGACCCACGAGATCACGCACCGTGGCGATGCCCTCTTCGTGCAGGCAGTTGGCGGCCCGGCCCGACAGCCGCAGGTCCGACACGAGCATGCCGAGCCGGCTCTCGAGGGGCGCCTCGACGGCGAACAGGTCGGCCGCTGCGGGCAGCGGCACCTCCGGCCCCGGCGCGGTGTACCCGACGAACGGATTGAGATGCTTGCGAAGAATCTTGGCGGCCTCGACCAATGCCGTCTCCGGGGTGATCGTGCCGTCGGTCCAGATTTCCATCGTCAGCTTGTCGTAGTTGGTCTTCTGGCCGACCCGGGTCTCCTCGACCTCGTACTTGACCCGCGTGACGGGACTGAAGACGGCGTCGAGCGGGATGATCCCGATCTCCTGGGAAGCCTGGCTGTGCTCGCTGGACGGAACGTAGCCCCGACCGTTCTCGACCACCATCTCGAGCTCGAAGGGCACGTCGTCCGTGAGCGTCGCCAGCACCAGGTCCTTGTTGACCACCTCGACGGCTTCGTCGGTCTGGATGTCCGCGGCCGTGACCGGGCCGCGGCTGCTCTTCTCGACCCGGATCACGCGGGTGGAGTCGCTATGGTTCTTGACCACGAGGCTCTTGACCGCGAGCACGATGTCGGTCACGTCCTCCTTGACGCCCTTGATCGTGGTGAACTCGTGCAGGGCACCGGCGAGCTTGATCTGCGTGACCGAGCTCCCCTCGAGGCTCGACAGGAGGACGCGCCGCAGGCTGTTGCCGACGGTCGTGCCGAACCCGCGCTCGAACGGCTCCGCGATGAACTTCCCGTAAGTGCCGGTCAACGTGGCCTGGTCGGCCGTCACGACACTCGGCAGCTCGAGTCCTCGCCAACGGATATGCATGGGTCGCTCCTCCGGAAACTCACTTGGAACAAAGTTCGATGATCAGATTGGCCTGCACGGGAATCGAGACGTCGTCGGCCCCCGGCAGCCGATCGACACGCGCCTCGGGGATCGGCCCCTCGAGGCGGGAAAGAAAGTCGGGAACTTCCCGGCGAAAGTCCGCCAGGGCCGCATGAACCAACTGCAGGCTCTTGGAGCGGTTCTTCACCCGCACGAGATCGCCCGCCTTGACGAGGTAACTCGGGATGTCGAGCCGCCGGCCGTTGATCGTGATGTGGCCGTGCATGACCATCTGCCGCGCGGCCGCCCGCGAAGAGGCGAACCCGAGCCGATGAACCACGTTGTCGAGCCGCCGCTCCAGCAGCGACATGAGCGTCTCGCCGGTGTTGCCCTTCCCCCGCTCGGCCCGGGCGAAGTAGGTGCGGAACTGCCGCTCCAGCACGCCGTAATAGTGCTTCAGTTTCTGCTTCTCGCGGAGCCGCAGACCGTAGTCGGTGGGCTTGGGCCGCCGCTTTTGAATCACGCCTGGCGGCACGGGCCGCCGCTCGAAGGCGCACTTCGGCGTGTCGCACCGGCTGCCCTTGAGGAACAACTTGAGGCCGTCGCGGCGGCAGAGGCGGCAAACCGGACCAGTGATACGTCCCATGGCGTGTTTCTTGGCGTGGAGGAACGAAAGAAAGGAAGGAAGGAAAAACTCGAGCCCGGGGCGTCAGACCCGCCGCTTTTTGGGAGGGCGGCACCCGTTGTGCGGGAGCGGCGTGATGTCTTCGATGCTGCGGACGTTCATGCCCGCCGCCTGCAGGGCGGTGATCGCACTTTCACGACCACTGCCGGGACCCTTGACCCGCACCTCGAGATCCTTGACGCCGAACTTGGCCGCCTTCTCGGCAGCCTGTTGGGCGGCCATCTGGCCTGCGAACGGCGTGCCCTTGCGGCTGCCCTTGAAACCGCAGGTACCACCACTCGCCCAGCAGAGGGTGTCCCCACGGGCGTCGGTGATGGTCACGGTCGTGTTGTTGAAGCTCGCCACGATATAGGCGATCCCCGTCGACACGCTCTTCTTCTTGGCCTTGCCTGCCTTCGACATTACTCACACCCTGATGAACAGGACTCCCGACATTTCCACCCCGACGACGGCCCCTGGCCGCCGACGGAATCACTTGAGATCCTTGACGCCCTTCTTTCCGGCCACGGTCTTCTTCGGACCCTTCCGCGTGCGGGCGTTGGTGCGGGTCCGCTGGCCACGCACCGGCAAGCCACGGCGATGCCGCAGGCCGCGATAGGTCGCAATATCCTTGAGCCGCGAGATGTTTTGGGCCACCTGCCGCCGCAGCTGCCCCTCGACGACGTAGTCCTTGTCGAGGAGGGCCGCGAGACGGGCCAGTTCATCCTCGTGCAGGTCGCGGGCGCGACCGAGCGGGTCGATGCCGGCCTTGTGGCACAGCTCCCGGGCCACCCGGGCGCCGACACCGTACAGGTATTGGAGGGAGAAGACGGTCTTCTTCTCCGAGGGGATGTCGACACCCATCAAGCGTGGCATGAACCAATCCTCTGCGATCACAAACTTGGCTGCGGTCGGACAGCGCCCGGCGAAGCCGCCGAGCCGACCGTCTGTCGCCCCGATGCCCGTCCGCTCATCCCTGCCGCTGCTTGTGGCGGGGATCGGCGCAGACGACGAACACCACTCCACGACGGCGGACGATCTTGCACTTGTCGCACATGCGACGAACGCTGGCGCGAACCTTCATGGCGACACTGGCAGCCGCTTCCGGCTACCCCTGCAAACCGTTTTGGAGCGAATCGGGTCGAGCCTCAGATGATAGGTCGGCCCGTGGCCCGTTCGCAAGGGGGTGGCCTGAAACCCGGGGGTTCCCGCATGGAGCCCGGTCAGGCGGCCGATTCCCCGGTTCCCACGACCTCCCCGTTGGCCGGGGGCGCCGTGAGCACGACCGGCCCGGCCTCGGTAATCGCCACGGTGTGCTCGAAGTGGGCGCTCGGCCGGCCGTCAACCGTCGACTGGGTCCAGTAATCGGCCAGGGCGCGGACTTTCTTGGACCCCATGTTGACCATCGGCTCGACCGCGATCACCAGGCCCGGCTCGAGCTCGAAGTCGTGGTTGCGCCGAAAGGCCGGCGTGGAGAAGTTCGGCACCTGGGGATCCTCGTGCATGTTCCGGCCGATCCCGTGGCCCACGAAGTTCTCGACCACCGAAAACCCGTGGTCCCGCACGTACTTCGCCATTTCGGAAGCCACGTCGCTCCAGCGATTCCGCACCGCCATCAGGTCGATCGCCAGTTGCAGCACGCCGGCCGTGCACTCGAGCAGCCGCCGCACGTCGGCCGCCACCTCACCCACCGGATGGGTGACGGCAGAGTCGCCGCACCAACCCCCGAGGCTGCAGCCGGTGTCGATGCTCACCACGTCGCCCGGCCGCAGCACCCGGTCGCCCGGGATGCCATGCACGACCTCGTCGTTGACGGAGATGCAACAGACTGCGGGAAACGGCACCTTGCCGGGCACGCCCTTGAACAGGGCGATCGCCCCGTGCTCCGCGAAGAAGGCCTCGACGGCCGCATCGATCTCGCCGGTCGTCACCCCGGGTCGCACCATCCGGCCGGCAACCTGATGGGCGCCCCAGACGACGAGGCCGGCGCGCCGCATGAGGGCGATTTCACGGGGACTGCGCAGGTTCACCACGGCTGGGGCACCACGGGGCGACGGGATTCGGGCCGATCTCGGGACGACCACCCAGTATACCGGCGACGAACGCCCGGCACGATGACCGCCTCAACGCCGCATCGCGTTGCGCCGGAAGCGGCGAATCGCGTCCCGAACCCGCGCGAAGATCTCTTCCGCGGTGCCCAGGCCGTCGACCGAGGCCAGCTTGCCCTGGCGGCCGTAATAGTCGAGCAACGGCGCGGTCTGCACCTCGAAGCTCGCGATCCGCTTGGCGAAGATTTCGGGGTCGTCGTCGGCCCGCTTGCGGGCCAGCATCCGCCGCACGAGTTCATCACGGGGGACCGCCAGTTCGATCACACCGTCGACGCTCATCGCCTGCCGCTCCAGCAGATCGTCGAGCATCGCGGCCTGGGGGAGCGTGCGCGGGAAGCCGTCGAGCAGGCACCCGTCGCGACAGTCCGAATCGGCCAGCCGGCGGTTCACCATCCCGACGATGATCGGGTCGGGCACCAACTGCCCCCGTTCCATGTAGGAGGCGGCCTCACGGCCGGCCGGCGTGGCGGCCTTCACCTCGGCCCGCAGCATCTCGCCGGTCGAGAGGTGCGGCACTCGCAGCAGCTCGACCAGCCGCTGGCACTGCGTCCCCTTTCCCGCCCCCGGGGGCCCGATCAGGATGATCCGCATACCGGAAGCCGCTGGCTGGGGAAGACGAGATGGGACCGACCGAGGCCGGCACGACGACGGCGGACTCCCTGCCTCTGAAACGCGGCTGCGAAATCAGCTTCGCTCCAACAGTCCGCTGTAGTTCCGCATCACGAGATGGCTGTCGATCTTCTGCACGAGGTCGAAGACCACGCTGACCGCGATCAGGAGCCCGGTGCCCCCGTAGAAGCTGGCCGCCTGGTAGGGGATACCGAGAAAACCAGCCACCACGGTGGGAATCACGGCCACCAGTGCCAGGAACCCCGCCCCGACGTAGGTGATCCGCTCCATGACCCGCTCGAGATAGTCGGCCGTCCGCTTGCCGGGCCGATAGCCGGGGATGAAGGCGCCGAAGTTCTTGAGGTTGTCGGCCATCTCCTTCGGGTTGAAGGTGATGGCGGTCCAGAAGTAGCAGAAGAAGTAGATCAGCGCGATGTAGACGACGTTGTAGAGGTAGGACTGGCCGCGGGTGAACGACTCGTAAAGGCCGCGCAGCATGTCGCTCTCGGGAAACGCCCGGCTCAGATACTGAAACAGGAACTGCGGAAACAGCAGCAGCGAACTGGCGAAGATGATCGGCATCACGCCCGCCTGGTTGACCCGCAACGGCAGGTACTGCCGCGTGCCGCCGTAGACGCGGCGACCGCGGACGTGCTTGGCGCTCTGCGTCGGAATTCGCCGTTGCCCCTGCGTCATGAAGACGACGCCGGCCACCACGCCGATGAACAGGGCCACCAGCACGGGGATCATCTCGACCCCCAACTTGCCCGTTCCGGCGCCGCCGCCCACTTCCCAGGAGGTGGCCCCGGCCAACTCGAGAAGGGCCGCGGGCATACCGGCGAGGATGCCCGCCATGATCAGCAGGCTGATGCCGTTGCCGATCCCGAACTCGTCGATCTGCTCCCCGAGCCACATCAGGAAGATCGTGCCCGCGGTCATCGTCATCACCGCGACGAACTGCCAGACGAACGGGAGTTTGCCGTCGACCAGGAAGCCCTCCTGGATCAGCGACTGCTCCCGGCCCGGTGCCGCAAGGAAGGCGACGTAGGCCCAGCTCTGCAAGATGCAGATGATCACGGTCGCGTAGCGGGTGTATTCGTTGATCTTCTTGCGGCCCGCCTCCCCTTCCTTCTGCAGCCGCTCGAGCGGCGGCCAGACCGTGCCCAAGAGCTGGAAGATGATCGAGGCCGAGATGTAGGGCATGATCCCGAGGCCGAAGATCGTGGCCTGGGAGAGCTGGCTCGCCGAGAACACGGCCACCGTCCTGAGCAGTTCTCCGACGCCCCCGGACTGCGACGAGAAAGCCGACATCACGTCGGCATCCACGATCGGCAGCGGCACCTGCCAACCGACGCGGTAGATCGCGAGCAGGCCGAGCGTCAGCAGGATCTTCTGCCGCAGTTCGGGGATCGTGAAGATGACGCGGATCTTTTCCAGCACGGAGAGGACTCCTGAGGGCGAACGGACAGGGCCGTTACCCTACCCGCCAACCGGCTTTTTCCGCGACGCCTTTCCCACGTTCCTCACCACGGGGGCGGGGCCGGGGATCTCGGTGACGGTTCCGCCGGCGGCCAGGATCTTCTCCTTGGCCTGGGCACTGAAGTGGTGGGCCGAGACCTTGAGGGCCTTGGAGAGCCCGCCATCGCCCAGAATCTTCAGTTCGTGCCAGATACCCTTGGCGACCCCGGCCGCCCGGAGCGAATCAGGCGTGACTTCGCTGCCGGCCTGGCAGGCCTTCTCGAGAGCCTCGACGTTCACGCTCCGCACGATCAGCCCGTGGCGGTTGTGGAACCCACGCTTCGGGATCCGCCGGATGAGCGGGAGCCGCCCGCCCTCGAAGATGCCCGCCGCCGACCAGCCGGCCAGCTGGCCCTGGCCCTTGTCGCCACGCCCGGCGGTGCAGCCGCGACCGGAACCCGGACCCCGCCCCACGCGGAGCCGCTTGCGGTTCTTGTGGATGCCCTTGTTGACGCCGTCGAGTTGCATGGTGATCGATCCGTAGCTGGCAGGTTGAATGGGAAGGGTGAAACCGCTCAGGACAGGCTGACGCCCCGCAGCCGCTCGACCTCGTCGCGGGTCCGCAGCTGCTTGAGGCCCTCGATGGCGGCCTTCACGAGATTGACCGGGTTGGTCGAGCCATGGGCCTTGCTGAGCACGTCCTGGATGCCGGCCGACTCGCAGACGGCCCGAACCGCGGCCCCGGCGATGATGCCCGTTCCAGGGCCGGCAGGCAGGAGCACCACCTTCGCCGTCTCATAGACACCCTCAACCCGGTGCGGGATCGTGCCCGACTGGATGGGGACCTCGACGAGGTTCTTCATGCCGTCCTTGATCGCCTTCTCGACGGCGGGCGGCACCTCGTTGGCCTTGGCGTACCCGACCCCGACCTTGCCGCGGCCGTTGCCCACCACGACCAAGCCGGCGAAGCTGAACCGCCGGCCACCCTTGACCACGGTGGCGCACCGCCGCACCTTGACGACCTTCTCGACGAACTCCCCGGTGCGGGTTTCTTTGCCGGTGGACACGTGTGACTCTCTTCCTGAAGGGTGCTGGCTGGGGGGCTGGAAACTCGGCTCAGAATTCGAGGCCGGCGGCCCGCGCCGCATCGGCCAGGGCCGCCACGCGGCCGTGATACTTGAAACTCCCGCGGTCGAAGCAGACCTTCGTCACACCCGCCGCCTTGGCCCGCTCGGCGACGGCCTTGCCGATCGCCTCGGCCGCCTGCTTGTTGCCGCCGAACCCGACCGACTCGCGGAGTTGCCGATCGGTCGAACTGGCCGAGGCCAGCGTCTTGCCGGTGGCGTCGTCGATCACCTGGGCGTAGATGTGCTTGTGGGTCCGGAAGATCGACAGCCGCGGCCGTTCGGCCGTGCCCTTGAGCGGCTTGCGGACGCGGTACCGCCGGCGAATGCGTTGCCGGAGGATCGTGCGAGCGTGGTCCATGATGCTTCAGTCGGGGGAGGGGTGCGGAGGCTGGGTGAACGGGCTTACTTGGTAACTGCCTTGCCAGCCTTGCGGCGGACGTGCTCGTTCTCGTAGCGGATGCCCTTGCCCTTGTAGGGCTCCGGCTTCCGCATGGCACGAACCTCGGCGGCAAACTGGCCGACCGCCTGCTTGTCGATGCCCTTGATCGAGACGTGGGTCTGGTCGGGGCAGATGACGGTCAGATTGGCGGGGATCGGTACCTGCAGTTCGTTCGCGAAGCCCACGCGGAGCTGGAGGACGTTCTTCTGGACGGCGGCGAGGTAGCCGACACCCACGATCTCGAGCTTCTTTTCGTAGCCCTTTGTCACTCCCTCGACCATGTTGGCCGCCAGGGCACGCGTCAGGCCGTGCACCGATCGTGCGATGCGACCGTCGCCGTCGCGGGTGACCACGATCTGCGCGGCCGCCTCGTCGATCGCGACGCGAACCGCCGGATGGAGCGGCTGCTGGAGCTTGCCCAGCGGACCCTCCACGACGAGCGTGCCGGCGCTCAGCGAGGCCTTCACGCCCTTGGGAATGGAAACCGGATTTTTGCCGATACGAGACATGCTGCCTGACCTCTCGGAACTACCACAACTCGCAGAGGACTTCGCCGCCGAGCTTCTTCTGCCGCGCCTCGCGGTCACTGACCACGCCACTGGACGTCGAGAGCACCGAAATGCCGAGCCCGCCCAGCACCGGCTTGAGCCGCGCCGAGCGGCTGTACACCCGCCGACCGGGCGAACTGACCCGGCGAATGTGCCGGATGAGCCGCTCGCCGTTGGGGCCATACTTCAGCTCCAGCTGGAGCCTGGGCACCGGGGCGGCCTCGACCTCCCGCCAGTCCCAGATGAAGCCTTCGCGCTTCAATACTTCCGCCAACCCGCGCTTCACCTTCGAGGTCGGAACCTCGACGGTGCCCCGTTCCACCCGCACCGCGTTGCGGATCCGGGTGAGCATGTCGGCGATCGGATCGGTCATCATGTCAGCAGAGCCCTCTTCTCGATTGCGGGATTCACCAGCTCGCCTTTTTCACGCCCGGAATACAACCCTGGTCCGCAAGCTTGCGGAAGCAGATCCGGCAGGTGCCGAACTTGCGATACACGGCCCGCGGCCTGCCGCAGAGCATGCACCGCCGCACCAGCCGCGTGGAAAACTTCGGGGGCCGCTTCGCGGCCGCGATCTTGGATTTGCTCGCCATAGGTCCGTTTTCGGTGTCGGTCTGTCAGCCTGCTCGTGTCGTGTCGCCTTGCCCGGGCTCGATGCCGCTACGCCGCGGCATCGCCCTCTCCCTGCTTCTTCAGCGGCAGCCCCATGGCCACCAGCAATTCCCGAGCCTCGTCGTCGGTCTGAGCCGTCGTCACGAAGGTGATGTTCATGCCCTGCGGCCGCGTGTACCGGTCGGGATTGATCTCGGGGAACACTCCCTGCTCCGAGAGGCCAAGGCTGTAGTTGCCGTGGCCGTCGAACGCGGTGGCCGAGAGGCCCCGAAAGTCGCGGACTCGCGGCAGCGCCACCGCCACGAGCCGGTCGAAGAACTCGTACATCCGGTTGCCGCGCAGGGTCACCTTGCAGCCGATCGGCAGGTTTTCCCGGAGCTTGAAGCCCGAAACGGCCGCCTTGGAGATCGTGGCGATCGGCTTCTGGCCGGCGATCTGAGCCAGGGCGCCCAGGGCCTCG
>JBILOA010000158.1:0-5200 GCA_044374735.1 Pirellulales bacterium
CGAGAAGATCTTCGCCTCCTCGGCGACGTCGCGGCCCTTGGGATTGAAGACCGCATCCCAACTCGCGGCATCGTCCTTGCCGTCGGTGCCAATCTCTTTGGGCACCCCGTAGTGGTAGAGCTTGCCGATCCGCTCGACCCGGAAGCCGGCGCCGCGGAAGGCCTGCGGCAGTGTCACCGCGTCCGGCAGGGCGGCGCGGAAGCTCCGCGCGTTGTCGCGGACGGTGGTCGTGGCCGGCCGGCGGCCGGAGAGCAGGCTCGCACGGCTCGGGTTGCAGAGCGGAAACTGACAGTAGGCCCGCTCGAACCGCACGCCGCGGGCCGCCAGCCGATCGACGCTCGGCGACTGCGCCGTCGGGTCGCCGTAGGCGCCAAGCCCGCAGCACAGGTCGTCGCAGATCACGAACAGCACATTTCGCGACCGGGCCGGCGGCTCGGCGGCCAGGCACGCCCCGAGCAGGCTGCTCATGGACGCCAAGGCCACCGCCAGCCCGGGGCGATTCATCGCTCGATCTCCGCGATCACACCGGCGTAAGCGGCCTTGCGGGCCTCCGCGTTCATGCCTCGGAGCTCCAGCAACTTCGGCCGCAGGCCCACGGCCCAGGCGGGGTCGGCCGCGATCTTCGCATCGGCCTTGGCCCGCAGCGCGTCGTGATCGCCGCCCGTCGCCGGAGCCGCCGCCGCGATCACGCTCCGCAGATACTCGGCCGCCTGCACCTCGGGATTGGGCTCGGCCGGGGCGGCGAACTTGCCCAGCGCCCAGGCGATTCCCTCGGTGGCATGCTTCTGGAAGGCGGGATCCTTCCAGGTGGCCTCGTTGTGGCCGAAGTTCGTGTAGAAGACCCGCCCCTTCCCGTAGTCGCGCACCCACGAAACCGGCACGTGCCACGGTTCCTTGGGGTTGCTCGCCGCCATGTCGATGCTCACGAGCACCCGCAGGTTGTCGGGCTTGAACCGCGGGTCGTACTGGTAGATCTCGTCCTTCCAGCGGAACCGCGGGGGAAACATCGCCGCCACGCGGTGACCGGGTTCGTGGTTCACGAACGCGTGCTCGCCGCCCGCGTTCCACGGATGGCCGGCGAAGTGACCGCCGATCATCTCCACATAGGCGTCGGACTGCTTCAGCGTGTCGGTCGCCGCGTGGAAGCCGACGAAGGTCTTGCCCGACTTGATCCAGTCGAGGAACCCCGTGAGATCGGGCAGCGGCAACTCGCCGGTCGTGCTCACGAACATCACGCCGTCGAACTCGCGGAGCGTTTCCGGCGCGAAGGCCTTGGCGAACTGCGCCGTGACGTTCTCCTTCCAGCCCGGATCCTCCCGCTTGCCTTCGGGCATCCGCAGGTAGTCGAGGTGGTAGAGGCCGCCGTCACGGCCGAGTTGTTCGAGCACGCCTTCGGCCGTGCCGATCGACCCGTGGCGAAAGCCGAACGTCACGCTCACGACCAACAGCCGGGCGGGCTCCGCGGCGGCCGCCGTCGACATCGCCAGCAGGACCACGGCCGGCAGGAACCGCCATAGACGCAAGGGCATCGAAAGGTCTCCGAAGGGAAGGCCCGGTCGTCCCCGGGTGGAATGGGCTAGCGGCCGCCGATGCACCACAGCGAATCGTGGGTCCGGAGGAAGATCCGGCCATCGACGCAGACGGGGGTGGCCACGGTCATCTCTTCGACGCTGCCGGTGCCGACGATCTCCGGCTCACCGGGGACGGCGGCGGGCGGTGCGAGCACCCAACTCGCGCCATCCTCGCGGGTCACGATCACCCGGCCGGCGGCGATCACCGGCGACGAGCTGTACGCGTTGCGGTTCTTCTCGAGCTCGACCTGCCAGCGGGTGGTGCCCGTGGCCGCATCGAGGCCCGCGACCCGGCCCTTGTCGGTGCAGACCACCACGCCACCGTCCTGGGCGGCGGGCGTGGGCACGTCGGCGCCCAGATCCTTCCGCACCCAGGCGACGTGCGAACCGGTCACGTCGCCCTTGCCGCCGCGCCGGATCGCCGTGATCGTGTTGCCGCGGGCGTAGGGGGCGACGACGAGGTCACCCACGGCCACCGGCGAGGCGATCGAACGAAAATATTTGTTGCCCTCGGGGTTCAGGCCGCCGACCCGCCACAGCTCGCGGCCGTCGGCCGCGTCGTGGGCCGTGACGTGATCGGCCCCGAGCACGACGAGCATCTCCGCCGGCTCGCCCTTGGCCGGGTCGCCGGCGAGCACCAGCGGCGTCGAGTAGCTCTGGGCCGCCTCCTCGGGGGCGCCGAGCATCCGGTCGTGCTTCCAGAGGAGCTCGCCCGTCACGCGGTCAAAGGCCACGAGATAACTCGGGCCGCTCTGCATCACGGCCACCACCACGGCCTTCGACGTGAGCACCGGCGACGTCCCGAGATCCCACCACAGCGTGTCCTCGCCGAACCGCTCCTGGAGGTTCGTCTTCCAGACGACCTCGCCGCGGGCGATCTCGAGGCAGGCCAGTTCACCGCTCTTGAAGTAGACCCAGACGTGCTTGCCGTCGGTGACCGGCGACGGATTGCAACCGGTGGCCTTCTTGTGCTTGCCGGGCCGCTCGACGCCGAGTTCCCGCCGCCAGACCTCCTGGCCGTCGCGGTCGAGGCAGATCACCGCGTCCTTGCCGTCGATGGCACAGGTGACGATCACCGACTTGCCCCAGACGGCCGGCGTACTGGCGCCGAGGCCCGGCAGCTTCACCCGCCAGAGGACGTTTTCCGCGGACGCTTTCTCATCCGGCACCTCGGCCTTCCAGCTCGTCGCGTAGCCGATGCCGCCGGCCACGCCGTCGAGCCCCGGCCCGCGCCAGCTGGGCCAGTTGTCGGAACGGGCGACGCTGCTGCCGGCGACGACGAGGATGAAGACCGACTTCCAGGCTCGCATCGAAGTCCTCCACGAGATTCTGCCGGCGGCACGACCCGGACCGCCGGCTCCGTTGCCCGACAGTCTACCTCGCATCGCGGCTACTTCGTCCCGCCCTGCCGCCGACCGGGCACGGCCGCGGGGCCGTACGGTTCTTTGGGCTCGGGGTTGGGTCGCGGCAGCGCGGCGGCCACCCGCTCCCGCCAGGCGATCAGCCGGCCGTGCAACTCCTTGGCCCGTTCGGGCCGCTCGGCGGCCAGGTTGTGCCGCTCGCCGGGATCGCGGGCCAGATCGAAGAGCTCGAGCCGACCGTCCTCGAAGTGCTCGACGAGTTTTTCCGCGCCGGGCGTCGGCCCGTCGCCGGCGACGAGCGCCGCAGCCGGGCGGCTGCCCTGGTTGGAATAGTGCGGGTAGTGCCAGACCAGGTCGCGGCTCGGGGGCGGACCCGAACCAGCGAGCACCGGTCGCAGGCTCGCGCCATCGAGCAGGTGGCCGGCGGGCAGCGCGCAGCCGCCGGCGTCGAGGAGCGTGGCGGCGATGTCGAGCGTGGTTGCCGGAACCTCCGCGGTCGCGCCCGGCTCGGCCACGCCCGGCCAGCGGACGATGTATGGCACGCGAATCCCTCCCTCGTAGACGAAGCCCTTGCCGGCCCGCAGCGGCAGGTTCGACGTGGCCGCACCCTCGGCCGTGGCGAGGCCGCCGTTGTCGCTCGTGAAGACGACGAGCGTGTCGGCGGTCTGGCCGGCCCGCTCGACCGCCGCGAGCACGCCGGCCACCGTCTCGTCCATCTCTCGGATCATGCCAGCGTAGACCGGATGATCCTGCACGCCCTTGGTGAAAGGGTCGCCGGGCGGGGCGGCCGGCACGTCGAACCGCGGGCCCACGCCCACCGCCCGCCGCCCTTCCTCGGCGGCGAGCTCGGGCCGCGTGATCAAGGGCACGTGCACCGAGTGCATCGGCACGTAGCAGAACCAGGGTTTTCCCGCGGCGGCGGCCTCCGTGATGAAGGCCGCCGCCTGCGCCGTGATCGCGCGGGCGTGCATCGGGTCGTCGAGCGGGCCGCCGCCGGGCCGCACGTCGGTGGAGCCGGTCACGTCGAAGCCATGCTTGGGAATGTCCTGCGGGGATCCCAGGTGCCACTTCCCGAACACGCCGGTGGTGTAGCCCGCCACCTGCAGCAGTTCGGGCACCGTCACCTCGGCCTCGGGGAGCGCCTTGAGGTAATCGGCGCCCAGCAGCGCTCCCTGCCGCTCGCCACCCAGAAAGTTCGTGATCCGCACCCGGGCCGGGTGGCGGCCGGTGACGAGCGCCGCGCGGGTGGGCGAGCAGACGGGGCAGGCGGCGTATCCCCGCGTGAACGTCGTCCCGGCGGCGGCGAGCCGGTCGATCGCCGGCGTGCGGTAGAAACTGCTGCCGGTGCAGCCGAGGTCGCGGGCCCCGAGGTCGTCGGCGAGGAACACGAGCAGGTTGGGACGGGGGCGGGCCGCGGGGGCCGGCCGCGGGGGCTCGGCGGGCCGCGCGGCGACCCGAACCTCGGGCTTCCACCACGCATCGAGGCTCGCCTGGAGGTTCGCGACGACGCCCGCCCGCTCGCCGGCGAGGTTCTTGGTTTCGCGGGGGTCGGCCGCCACGTCGAACAGCTCGACCTCGCCCCGCTCGTAGCGGGCCTGATCCTCCGGCGCGACGCTGCGGCCCTCCCACTGCGGAAAGCCGCCCCCGCCCCGCGCCGAGGCCGGCTCGACGAGCTTCCAGAGGTGGTCGCCGTCGCGGCGGACGGTCCACCGCCACATCAGGCTCCGGGCGGGGTCGTCGAGATCGACGAGCGTGTGCGTGTAACACGCACCGAAGATTTGGGCGCGAGCCGCGACGGCCGCGTCGTCGAGCAGGTTCACGCCGGGCAGGCCCGCGGGCCCGGGCACGCCGCAGGCGGCCAGCACCGTCGGCAGGAGGTCGAGGGAGCTGGCCAAGGCGTCGCTCGACCGCGGCTCGATCGTCCCCGGCCGCCGAAGCATGATCGGCGTCCGCAGGCCGCCGTCGTAGGGGGAGAGTTTCGAGCGGGGAGCGAACCGGGCCGCGTCGGGCCGCTGGATCCAGCCGTTGTCGGTCACGTAGACGACGAGCGTGTCGGCCGCGAGCTTTTCCTCGTCGAGGAAGTCGAGCAGTTCGCCGACGGTCCGGTCGAACCGCTCGACGTTGCCCCAGTAGCGGGCCAGGTGGACGCTGTCGGTCTTGGCTGCATAGTGCTCGACGAGCTCCGCCGGCGGGTCGTGCGGGTCGTGCGGCAGCATCGGGGCATACCAGACGAAGAACGGCTGGCCCGCGCCGCGGCAACGCGTCACG
>JBILOA010000159.1:0-5190 GCA_044374735.1 Pirellulales bacterium
TTCATTGGCGAACGAGGCCGCGGCGAGCGCACCCTGGAGTTGGCAGCAGGCCTCCAGCACGGCCGCCCGCTCCTCGTCGGTGCGCGAGATCGGGAGGATCACGGCGTGATGCGGGGCGATCCGCGGTGGCAGGATCAGCCCGTCGTCGTCGGAGTGGGTCATGATCACGGCGCCGATCAGCCGCGTCGAGACACCCCACGAGGTCGTCCAGCAGAACTCCTCGGCCCCCGACGGGCCGGCGAACTTGATGTTCTGGGCCTTGGCGAAGTTCTGGCCGAGGAAGTGCGAGGTGCCGGCCTGGAGCGCCTTGCCGTCCTGCATCATCGCCTCGATCGAGAGCGTGTCGACCGCGCCGGGGAACCGCTCGCCGGCCGGCTTGGGGCCCTTGATCACCGGCATCGCGAGATCCCGCTCGGCGAAGGTGGCATAAACGTCGAGCATCCGCCGCGTCTCCTCCTCGGCTTCTTCCTGGGTGGCGTGGGCCGTGTGCCCCTCCTGCCAGAGAAACTCGGCCGTCCGCAGAAACACCCGCGGCCGCATCTCCCAGCGCACGACGTTGGCCCACTGGTTGATCAAGACCGGCAGATCCCGCCACGACTGGATCCACTTGGCGTACATCGCGCCGATGATCGTCTCGCTCGTGGGCCGGACCACGAGCGGCTCCTCGAGTTTTCCCGTGGGAATGAGCTTGCCGTCGGGGCCCAGCTCCAGCCGGTGATGCGTGACGACCGCACACTCCTTGGCGAAGCCCTCGACGTGCTTGGCCTCCTGCTCGAGGTACGAGAGCGGGATGAAGAGCGGGAAGTAGGCGTTGACGTGCCCCGTCTCCTTGAACATCCGGTCGAGGATCGTCTGCATCCGCTCCCAGATGGCGTAGCCGTGGGGCTTGATCACCATGCAGCCGCGGACGGGGGAGGTTTCGGCCAGGTCGGCCGCCCGCACGACCTGCTGATACCACTCGGGATAGTCCTCGGCCCGGGTGGGGCTGATCGCGTTGGCCGGCATGTCGCGGAAACTCCAGTGTGAAAGGCCGGGATTGTAGCGGTGGGTGCGGCGTTTGTGGGACGGGTCGCGGCCCCCGTAGACTGCCGGTGATGTCGCGACGACTGATCTCGGAACTGCCGGCCCAGGCGAAGATCGACCAGGTCTTCCTGGCGACCCACAAGCAGCTGCGGCCCAACCGCAACGGGCAGCTCTACATGCAGGTCGATCTGGCCGACAAGAGCGGCACCATCACCGGCCGGCTCTGGAACGCTTCCGACGCCGACTTCGACGCCTTCGAGGATGGCGACTACGTCCGCGTCGACGGCCACACCCAGCTCTACTCGGGCGCGATGCAGGTGATCATCGCCGCGATCGAGCGGGCCGATCCGGGCACCGTCGACGAGCGGGAGTTTCGCGTGCTCACGCCGGTCGACGTCGAGCGGCTGTTCGTCGAGCTGCGGAGCCTGCTCGCGGGCCTGCGGCCGCCGCTCGACGCGCTCGTGGCCGAGATCCTCGACGACCCGGCGCTGATGGACCGCTTCGCCGCCACCCCCGCCGGCGTGAAGCACCACCACGCCTACGCCGGCGGCCTGCTCGACCATGTCGTGAACCTGCTGCGGCTGGCCGACCTGATCGCTCCGCTCTATCCCGACATGGACCGCGATCTCCTGCTCGTGGGCGTGCTCGTGCACGACATCGGCAAGACGATCGAGCTCGAGAGCGAGAAGGGCTTCTCCTACACCGATTCGGGCCAGCTGCTCGGGCACGTGCTCCTGGGGCTCGAGATCGTGGACGCCAAGATTCGCGCGGTCGAGGCCCGCACCGGGAACCCGTTCGATGCCGAGACGGCGATGCGGGTCAAACACATGATCGCCAGCCACCACGGCAGCTACGAGTTTGGCGCGCCGCGGCTGCCGATGACCCTCGAGGCGGTGGCCCTCCACCACCTCGACCACCTCGACGCCAAGCTGGCCGGCACGATCCAGCTGCTGCGGGCCGAGGCCGCGCTCGACGGCGGCTGGACGCAGTATCAGCAGTCGCAGGGCCGGAAGTTTTTCCGGGGCAACACCCCATGACCCGCCGGCGGCCCAACACCGAGAAGGCCGCCCGCCCCCCAGGCCGGCCCCCCGGCCGTGCCCAAGCTCGGCCCCAGAGCCGGCCCCCAAGCCGGACCCAGTCCCGCGACGGCGACGTGACCGGCGTCTTCCGCCGCGCCGCCGGCGGCTACGGCTTCGTGCGGCCCGCGGGGGCCACGCCCGGCGACCGGTCGGGCGACATCCACATCTCCGCCGCCGCCAGCCTCGACGCGGCCAGCGGCGACACCGTCCGCGTGCGGCTGGCGCGGGCCCGCGACGCGGGCCGACCGGGCCCCGCCGGCGAGATCGTCGAGGTGCTGGAGCGGCGGACCACGCGGTTCGTCGGCTCCTACTTCGAGCGGGCCGGCGTGGGCTGGGTGCAGGTCGACGGCACGACCTTCACCCGTCCTGTGGCGGTCGGTGATCCGGGCGCCAAGGGCGTGCACGTCGACGACAAGGTGGTCGTGGAGCTCGTCCGCTTCCCCACGCATCTCCGCGACGGCGAGGGCGTGGTGGTGGAGGTGCTCGGCAAGGCCGGCGACGTGGGCGTCGACACCCAGACGGTGATCCACGAATACGGCCTGCCCGGGGCGTTTCCCGAGGCGGCCCTCGACGACGCCCGCCGGCAGGCGGCGGAGTTCGACGAGACGGTGCCGGCCGGCCGCCGCGACCTCTGCGACCGGACGATCATCACCATCGACCCCGTCGACGCCCGCGATTTCGACGACGCGATCTCGCTGGAGCAGGTGGAGCGGGGCCACTGGCTCCTGGGCGTGCACATCGCCGACGTCTCCCACTTCGTCCGCGAGGGCGCGCCGCTCGACCAGGAGGCGCGGGCCCGGGGCACGAGCGTCTACCTGCCCGACCGGGTGATCCCGATGATCCCCGAGATCGTCTCCAACAACCTGGCCAGCCTCCAGCCAAACAAGGTTCGCTACGCCAAGACCTGCTGGATCGAGTTCACGGCCGACGGGGTGCCCGTGCACTCGGCCGTCGAGCCCTCCGCGATCAAGAGCTGCCGGCGGTTCACCTACGAGGAGGTCGACGTCTTCCTCGCCGACCCCGAGACCCGCACCGTCGAGATGACTCCCGTCGTCCGGACCCTGCTCGGCCGGATGCGGGACCTGGCCCGGATTCTCCGGCGGCGGCGGATGGCCCGCGGGGCGCTCCAGCTCGAGATGCCGGAGGTGAAGATCGACCTCGACCGCGACGGGCGGGTGACCGGGGCCCACGTCGTCGAGAACACCGAAAGCCACCAGATCATCGAGGAGTTCATGCTCTCGGCCAACGAGGCCGTGGCGGGGGCGCTGGCCGTGGCCGGGGCGGGCTTCCTGCGGCGGATCCACCCGTCGCCCGACATGCGGAAGCTCCGCCAGCTGACGGAGTTCGTCACCGAGCTCGGCTTCGAAGTGGACTCGCTCGAAAGCCGGTTCGAGCTCCAGCGGCTGCTCGACATGGCCCGCGGCAAACCGGAGGAGCACGCCGTCCATTACGCGGTGCTCCGCAGCCTGACGCGGGCGGCGTACGGCCCCCAGGAAGACGGCCACTTCGCCTTGGCGAGCGACTGCTACTGCCACTTCACCTCGCCGATCCGCCGCTACCCCGACCTCACGATCCACCGGGCGCTGGAGGCCCTGGCCAGGGGCAAGCGTCCGCCGGCCGACGGCCTGCTCCAGCTCGGCCAGGACTGCTCCGACCTCGAGCGACGGGCCGAGGCGGCCGAGCGGGAGCTCGTGAAGCTGAAACTGCTGCTGTTTCTCTCGTCGCGGATCGGCGAGGAGATGGACGCGGTCGTCACGGGCGTGGAGGCCTTCGGTCTGTTCGTGCAGGGCCTGGCCTTGCCCGCGGAGGGGCTCGTGCCGCTCGACACCCTGCCCGACGACACCTACCGCTATGACCGCGCGAGCCACACGCTTTCGGGCCGTCGCGCCGGGCAGAGCTACCGGCTGGGAGACCGGGTCCGCGTGGCGGTGGACCGGGTCGATCTCGACCGCCGCTCGCTCAACTTCCGGCTCGTGGACGGCCATGTCCGCCGCGGCAAGCGGCCGGCCAAATCGGCCCGCCCGCCGGGCCCGGCCCGTGGCCGGAAATCCGACCAACCCCGCGGCCACGGCAACGCCTCACCGCCCCGGGACAGGCCGACCAAGCGCGGCCGCAAGCGATCCCGGCGCCCGTAGCGGGTCGCCAACCTCCAGCCGACGGGCTGGCCCCGGAGGATTGGCATCAAGACATCGGCCGGCCTATGCTTTGATGCATGAGAACTACGCTATCCCTCGACGACGACGTTGCCTCTCGGATCGAGCATCTCAGGCAGACGCTCCAGAGGCCGTTGAAGGAGGTCGTGAACGAGGCCCTCCGACGCGGGCTGGTTGGAATGGAGGAACGCCGGCGGGCGATTCCGTATCGCACGCAGCCTGTCGACCTGGGCACTTGCCGGCTCCCGAATGTCGACGACGTCGCCGCGGCGCTCGCAGCAGCTGAGGGTGAGGGGCATCGATGAGGCTCGTCGACGCGAACATCCTGGTGTACGCGTTCACGACATCGTTCCAGCAGCACGAGCGGGCCCGGGCCTGGCTCGATGAGCGGCTCAGTGATCCCGTGCCGCTTGGCCTGCCGTGGCCGAGCCTCCTCGCATTCGTGCGTCTCACCAGCAATCAGCGACTCTTCGAACGACCGGTGAGCGTGGCGACGGCGTGGCGTCAGGTCGCCGAATGGCTGGCGTGCGAACCCGTCTGGGTGCCGGCACCCACGCCCCGCCATCCGGCCATCTTGGGCGGATTGCTCGCCGCGACAGGGGTTCGTGCCGAGCACGTGCCGGATGCCCACCTGGCCGCCTTGGCCCTCGAGCACGGCTTGGCGGTTGCGTCCGCCGACAGCGACTTCACGCGGTTTCCGAACGTCCGCCTCGAAAACCCACTCGGCTGAAGCGAGCGGGTTCGTTTGGCAATCGGCCTCGCTGGAGATCGAGTTCTTTCGGCACCCGCTGCCCGCCGCGCAGTGGTGCCGTAGGCTGCTACACTCCCGCCTGACTCGCAGGCTAGGAGTTCTCATGACCGACAGCCTTCTCGAAACGCCGCTCGCTTCCTGGCACGCCGCCCACGGCGGCCGGATGGTCGATTTCGCCGGCTGG
>JBILOA010000160.1:0-5170 GCA_044374735.1 Pirellulales bacterium
CCGAAGGCATCGAGATCGATCGTGCCCGCGAGCACGCCGTCGGTGAGCGTGCGCACGTCGTCTGCGGTCAGCCGCTCGCCCCGCGGCAGGGCCGCCGTCGCGGCGTCGAGATCGAGGGCCGGGGGCATGGAGACAGGTGTCCGGGTGTGGGCGATGCGAGCCGGATTCTACCGGCGGGTCGGCGGATCCGCGGGCGGGCGGCAGTCCCGGGGCCTTTTCGCCGGCGGGTCTGCCGCACGGCGGCCACGCCGTCGGCTAGGATTGCTCGCCAGTGTGAGCCTTCGTCCCCGTTCGAGCCCGCAGGTCGGTTCCGTGTCACCGGTCGTGCCCCGCAAGCTGATCATCGACTGCGATCCCGGGATCGACGACGCCGTCGCGCTGGCGATCGCACTGTTCGATCCCCGCGTCGAGGTGCTCGCCGTCACGGCGGTGGCCGGGAACGTGCCGGCCGAGCAGGCGACGGCCAACGCCCAGGCGATCGTCTCGTTCCTCGACCCGCCGCGGCTCCCACGGCTCGGCGCGGCCTCGGCGGAGCCACTCCTGCCACCGCGGTCGGCCAGCGTTCACGGGCCCGACGGCCTGGGTGGCCTCGAGCTGCCCCGCGTGTCGTTGCACGGCGGCCACCCCTCGGAGAAGGTGATCTGGGAGACGATCAAGGCGCACCCGCGGGAGGTCACGATCCTCGCGCTCGGCCCGCTCACGAATCTCTCCCGCGTGCTCAAGCGGGATCCCGGGATCGCCGAGTTGATCGGGGCCGTGGTCGCCTGCGGTGGCACGATCCATGCCGCGGGCAACGCGACGGCCGCCGCCGACTTCAACTTCTACTGCGATCCGGCCGCCGCCCGGCACGTGGTTCGCGAGCCCGTCACCAAGACGCTCGTGCCGCTCGAGACGACCGCCCAGGCCGTCTACGAGTTCGACCTGCTCGATCGCCTGCCGCGGGAGTTCACCCGGGCCGGCAAGATCCTGCGACCGATGCTCGCCCACGCCTTCCGGGCCCAGCGGCAGCTGCTCGGCAGCGAGGGCATCCGGCTTCACGACGTGGCGGCGCTGGTGGCCGTCACCAACCCGGAACTGTTCGGGCGGGAGTCGGTGGCGGCCGACGTCGAGGCGGCCGGTGAGCTCACGGCAGGCATGCTGGTGGTCGATCGCCGGCCGCACCGCCCGTCGCAGCCCAACGCCGATCTGCTCGTCAGCTGCGACGTGGCGGCCGTGCAGGACTGCGTGCTCAGGGGCCTGGCCGCGGCGGGTGAGGCGACCTAGGCCGTCACTCGAAGTCGGTCCGGCGGGCGACCGGAATCTCGACCTCGATCCGCTCGCGGTCGCGGAAGATCGTGACCTTCACCGTGCGATCCACGGCCGTCATCCCGACCACGCTCATCAGGTGGTCGTCGTCCTCGATCGCCCGACCGTCGAACTCGAGCACGACGTCGTCGGGCCGGACGCCCGCCGTCGCGGCCGGCGCCCCGCCCGTGACGCCCTCGACGCGGGCCCCGACCGGCCGCACCATGCCCAGGCGCCCCGCCTCGTCGGCGGTGAACTCGCGGTCCAGGGCGACACCGAGATAGGCCCGCGCGACGGTGCCGTGGGCCACGAGCTGCTCGGCGACGAACATCACCATCGGCATCGGGATCGCGAAACCGATGCCCTCGCTGCCGCCGGAGTTGCTGGCGATCGCGGTGTTGAGCCCGACCACCTCGCCGCGGAGGTTCACCAGCGGCCCGCCGCTGTTGCCGGGGTTGATGGCGGCGTCGGTCTGGATGAAATCCTGGAACCGAACGGCCCCCTCGCCGAGCTCGAGGTCGCGGCGGCCCTTGGCCGAGACGATCCCGAGCGTCACCGAATGGGCCAGGCCGAACGGACTGCCGATGGCCAGCACCGTGTCGCCGATCTGGAGCGTGTCGTCGTCGGCGACGCGGGCGGCCGGCAGATCGTCCCCCTCGAGTTCCAACACGGCGATGTCGGTGCCGGCGTCCGACCACGACCGCCGCGGCACGAGCTCGCGGCCGTCGTCGAGCCGGACGGCGACGGCTTCGAGGTCGGCGCCGTTGACGACATGGCGGTTGGTGATCACGACCGTACGGCCGGCCACCTCGATGATCACGCCGCTGCCCGCCTCGTCCTCCGTCACGCGTCCGCCCCGCGGCCGGGGCAACCGCTTGGTCGCGTCGATGTGGACGACCGTGGGCTTGAGCAGGCTCGCCAGCCGCCGCAACTGCATCGCCTGCCGCTCGAGCGGCTCGGCGTCGCGGGCGGCCTGATCGTAGAGGCGGGCCCGCTCCTCCGCCGAGAGCCGCACCGGTCGCATCGGGTCGACCCGCTCCGCGCCGCGTCGCGCCGACTCGACGGGTGTCAGCCGCCGCGCCGGCTCGTCGGCCAAGACGGCGGCCGAGCAGGCGGCAAACAGAGCCAAGGCGGCGCGGATCCCGCGGCAAGAGGCAGACGGCGGCATACGCAACCCACGGCCGGAACGAACGCGAATCCCCCGATCATACCCGGGAGATCGGTCAGAGTTCCACTTCGCCGCCGATGGGTTCCTCGGTCCGCCGGCCGCGGGCCTCGCCCGACCGCTCGAGTTCCCGCTGGCACTCGATGCACATCGTGGCGTAGGGGAGGGCGTCGAGCCGGG
The DNA here is from genome assembly GCA_044374735.1 of Pirellulales bacterium. Lineage (GTDB taxonomy): Bacteria > Planctomycetota > Planctomycetia > Pirellulales > UBA1268 > QWPN01. Next base: position 2,630 of record JBILOA010000160.1, read on the forward strand.
CCATGGGAATCTTGCCGCTGCAGACCTCGCACTGGCCGTACGAGCCTTCCTTCATCCGCTCGAGCGCGTTCTCGATCGACGCCAGTTCGCGGCTCTCGACCTCGGCCAGTTGCGAGTTGACCTCATCCTGGGCCGTGTCGTAGGCCGCGTCGATCACGTCGCCGGGCGACTGGTCGTGCAGATCGCGGAGCAGTGTCAGGTCGCCGGCCAGCGCGCTGCGCAGCGCGTCGCGCCGCTTGACGAGGATCGCCCGCATGTTCGCCAGTGCATCTTTACGTGCCATGATTTCCACTCCTTCCGCCTTGGGCAGCCCCCACGGATGCGGGCCGCCGCTCAAGGTCGCAGCGAATCCTACGGGGCTTGGGGAAAAATGGTTCGCGCAGGCGCAATCGGCAGGAAATCCCCCCGGAATCAAGGAGAAACGGATCCCGACAGTTGGCGGGACGCGGGCAGACTCTCCGGGCTGGGCGCTTTTCGGGCCGTAGGGAAGTGGTGCCTCCCGCCGCCCGTCACTCGGCCGACCGAAAGCACCAGACGGTGCCGTCGTCGGAGGCGATCACCACGCATCCCGCCGCCACGGCCGCCCCGGCCCCGAAGCCGCCCCCCGCCTCGAACTCCCAGGCCGGCTTCCCCGTGGCCACCTCGAGGGCGGCGACCGTCCCCTTGGCGTCGGCCACGATCACCACCGGCCGGGGCGGCGCGGCCGGGTCGGCCTCGCCGCCGGCCGCGGTCACGACCGCTGGTGAGGCATCCACCGCTCCCCGCCGGGGCTGCCGCCAGCGGGTGGTGCCGTCTGCGGAGGCGAACGCCTCGACGGCTCGCCCGCGCGTGCCGACGATCGTCAGATCGCCCACGACCGCCGCGCTCGAACGGTAGGCCTGGGCATTGGCCGCCGGCTGCTTGCGCCAGGCCACGGCGGGCTCGAGGAAGTCGATCGCGAAGAACGCGCCTCCCTCGGTGCCGAACAGCACGAGGTTGCCGCTGACGGCGGGGGTGGTGCCGGTCGGGCCGCCGATTTCGATGGCGGCGGCCTCCTTGCCCGTGGCCGCGTCGAGGATGTGGAGCCGGCCGTCGCAGCCCGCCAGGAACACGCGGTCGCCGGCGGGGGTGCGGGCGACCGTCGGGGCGCAGCGGATCTGGTCGGCGATCGAGTGCTTCCAGAGGAGCTTGCCCGTGGCGAGTTCGAGGCAGGAGAGCGAGGCGTCTTGCGAGCCGACGAGCACGCGCGGGCCGGTGCCGTCGACGAGGATCGTCGGCCCCCCCGAAATCTCTCCCTCGGTCGCGTATTCCCACCGCGTCTCGCCGGTCGCCCGGTCGAGGCCGCGGACCATGCCCACATCGTCACCGACCACCAGCGGCAGCGCCGGGTCGGCGGCCAACGCCGCGGCCGACGTGAAGCCGGCACCGTCGATCCGACGGGTCCAACGGTCCGCGCCGGTCGCCAGGTCGAGCGCATGAAAGCCGCCGTCGAGATCGCCTACATAGACCACGCCACCGGCGATCACGGGCCCGGCCGCGAAGGCCGTCTTGTCGAAGTCGCGTCGCCACGCTTCGGCGAGCGGGAGCCTGAGCAGCGTGGCGGAGCGGCCCGTGCCGGCGAGCGAGCCGCGGGACATCGGCCAGGCGTCGGCGGCCGCCGCGTCGGGATCGGCCGCAGCAAGCCGCCCATGGCCCGCCGCCACGAGGGCCAACGACAACACGGCACGGGCAACCCCCGCCCACCAGGACGCCCGTGGATCAGCCGTGATCGATCGCGCGCCGGTCATCGGGCGGCCTCGTAGAGCGCGGCCAGGTCGGCCGCCGTGACCGGCCGCGGGTTGAACCCGCCCGTCCACTGCGTCGCAGCGGCGGCGGCGAGCGCCGGAATGTCGGGCGCGGTAATGCCGATCGCGCCGAGCGAGCGCCCGAGCCCGGCCGCGGCCAGGAGATCCTCGAGCCAATGGGCCAGTGTGGCGGCGGCCTCGCCATCGCGGGCGGTGCCGCCGCCGGCCCGGAGCAGCTCGCCGTACGCATGCTCGACGGCCGGCGCATTGAACCGCACCACGTGCGGCAGCGCCAGCCCGACGGCCTGGCCGTGGACGGTGCCGTGGGCGGCGGTGAGCGGATTGGCCAGCGCGTGGGCGGCGCCGAGCATCGAGTTCTCGATCGCCAGGCCCGCCCAGGCGGCCCCGAGCTGGACGGCCGCGCGGGCCTCGAGTTGCCCGGCCTCCCGGGCCTGGGGGCCGCCGGCGAGCACTCGCGGCAGGTTGGCCGCCAGCAGCCGCCAGGCCTCCCGGGCGAGCATCCGCGAAGCGGGCGTGGCCGCGGTGCTCACGAAGCTCTCGACGGCATGGGCCACGGCATCGACGCCGGTCATCGCGGCCACACGGGCCGGCTGGGTCAGCGTGAGGTTCACGTCCAGGATCGCCACGCGAAACGCGGCGGCCGGGTCGCCGCAGGCCATCTTCATGCCCGTCGTCGCGTCGGTGATCAGCGCGAACGACTGCGTCTCGCTGCCGGTGCCGGCCGTGGTGGGCACGGCGATCGAGGCCAGCAGCGGCG
>JBILOA010000161.1:0-5166 GCA_044374735.1 Pirellulales bacterium
GGGGGGTCTTCAGGCCTTTAGGCTCGAGCGGGGCCAGGTGGGCTCCCGAGCGGACGAACAACCATGAACCAACAGCCAGCTGAACACGACGACGAACTGCCGGTCCCGCCGGCGGAGGCCCTGGCGCCTCCCGCGGCCGAGCACGTTCAGGACGCGGAGGAGATCGACGACGACGGTCCTGTCGAGCTCGCCGACCCGTTCGAAGGCGATGAAAACGCTAAGCCGGTCGAGGAGGTCGTCGCCGAGCGGTCGTCGAAGCCGTCCGGCGACATGCAGTGGTTCATCCTCAAGGTGCAGAGCAACCGCGAGGATTCCATCCGCGAGACGCTGCTGCGGCGGATTTCCCTCCAGGGCCTGGGCGAGCAGTTCGGCGAAGTGATCGTTCCCAAGGAACAGGTCACCGACTTCAAGGGGGGCAAGAAGCGGGTCGTGTCCCGCAAGCTGTACCCCGGCTACATCCTCGTGCAGATGGTGCTCAACGACGAGACGTGGTATCTCGTCCGGGAGACGGGCGGCATCGGCGACTTCACCGGTTCGGCGGGCCGGCCCAGCCCGATGCTGCCCCAGGACGTCGCCAAGCTCCTCAACAAGAAGGAAGAGCAGACGGCCGAGTCGCCGCGGTTGAAGATCAACTTCAAGAAGGGCGACAAGGTCAAGATCAACGAGGGCACGTTCGAGAACTTCGAGGGCGAGGTCGAGCAGATCGACGAATCCAACGGCCGGGTCACCGTGATGCTGAGCATCTTCGGCCGCTCGACCCCGGTCGACATCGAGTATTGGCAGATCGAGTCGGTCTGAATGGGCCGCACACACTGAGCGACAACACACGCTGAGAAAATCCTAGGCGGTCGCAGGGACCGGATCCGGCGAACACACCAAGACAAGTAGCGAACACGAGCGAGGACGAGCGCGATGGCAAAGCAGATGGTCGGACAGGCGAAGTTTCAGGTGCCGGGCGGGCAGGCCACCCCCGCGCCCCCGGTCGGCACGTCGCTCGGCCGCTTCGGTATCAACCTCGGGCAGTTCGTGCAGCAGTTCAACGACCGGACGCGCGAGGCCGGCGGCATGCCGATTCCCGTCGTGGTCACCGTCTACAACGACCGGTCGTTCGAGTTCGTCACCAAGAGCCCTCCGGCCGCGGCGCTCTTGAAGAAGGCGGCCGGCCTGGCCAAGGGGTCGGGTGTGCCCAACAAGGACAAGGTCGGCAAGGTCACGATGGCGCAGGTCGATGAGATCGTCCGCCTCAAGCTGGCCGACCTCAACGCCCGCGACGCCGTCCACGCCCGGCGGATGGTCGAGGGCACGGCCCGCAGCATGGGCATCACCGTCGAAGGCTGAATCGAAGTCTCCTCCGTCATCACCGTTCAAGCTCCCGTCCCCCCTCTCCCGGCAACACCATGAATCTCGTCGCGAAGACCAAGCGCATGCGGGCGGCCCAGGCCGTCCTGCCCCAGTCCGATAACCCGCTGCCCCTCGAAGAGGCCGTGGCGGTGCTCAAGAAGTTTCCTGCGCCCAAGTTCGACCAGACCATCGAGATCCACGTGCGGCTCGGGATCGATCCCAAGCAGGCCGATCAGATCATCCGCGGTTCGCTGGTGCTGCCGCACGGGATCGGCAAGTCGAAGCGCGTGGTGGTCTTTGCCAAGGGCAACCTGGCCGACGACGCCCGGGCGGCGGGTGCCGAGGAGGTTGGCGCCGACGACCTCGCCAAGAAGATCAAGGAAGGCTGGACCGACTTCGACGTCTGCATCGCGGCGCCCGACATGATGGGCCTGGTCGGCCCGCTCGGGAAGGTGCTCGGGCCCCGTGGCCTGATGCCCAGCCCCCGCGCCGGCACCGTGACGGCCGACATCAAGAAGACCGTGGGCGAGTACAAGGCCGGCAAGGTGGAGTTTCGCAACGATCCGACGGGGATCGTGCATGCCGTCGTCGGCAAGGCGAGCTTCGACCACGCCAAGCTCGTCGACAACATCCGCGCCTTCCTCAACCACATCCTCGGCATGCAACCTTCGAGCATCCGTGGTCAGTATCTCAAGAGCGTGTCGATCTCCGGCACGATGACGCCTGGAGTGCGGGTGGCCGGCTGAGACCGGAGGCCCTCCCCGACAGACCCCAACGCAGGATTTTGACGCCATGAGCAAAGCCATCAAGGACATGCTGGTCGACGACCTCAAGCACCGCCTCACCAATGTGGGCGACGTGATGGTGGTCAGTCTCGGGCAGCTCGACGCCCAGAAGACCAGCCGGCTGCGGCAGACGCTGCGGAAGAAGCGGATCAACCTGCAGCTGATCAAGAACAGCCTCGCCCGGCGGGCCACGGCCGACACCCCGCTGGCTCCGGCGATGACCGACGCTGCAGGCATGCTCGCCCTGGCCTGGGGTGGCGAGGACGTCGTCGATCTCGCCAAGGAGCTCGACCGGATCGCCGGCGACAAGGAGTTCGAGGGATTCGAGTGTCGCGGCGGTGCGATGGATGGTGGCCGGCTGGGCGCCGCCGACGTCAAGCGGGTCGCCAAGTGGCCGTCCCGCGGTGAGCAGCTCTCGATCCTCTCGGGGCAGATCAGCTCCCTGGGCTCGCTGTTGTCGGGTCAGATCCTCTCGGCGGGCGGTGCCCTGGCCGGGCAGATCGCCTCCCGCGTGGAAGAGCTCGAGAAGGCGGGGGATTCCGCCGGGGCGTGACCGGCAACTGGCCCCGGGATTGCGGATTTCCCGGGCGGGTCTTCACCCCGGAAAAATTCGTGGTACAACGGGGGGCTCGGCGGTTTGGGCATCGTGCCCCGGATCGCCACCGCCCCCTGCGGCACCGTCAACAGACCATACACATCACCATGAGCGGCCTCCGACAGTCGGCAGGCCGCTGCACACGAAGGGAAAGGATCCGGAGCGATGGCAACGGCTGAAGCGACTCGTGAATTCTCCGCCGACACGAAGGCACTCGGCGACAAGATCGTCGGGCTGACCCTGAAGGCGGCCAAGGAACTCTCGGATTACCTCGATGAGGTTCATGGCATCAAGCCGGCTGCCGGCGGCGCCGTGATGATGGCCGCTCCGGCCGGTGGTGGCGGCGGTGCTGGTGGTGGCGAGGCTGCCGCCGAGAAGACCGAGTTCGACGTCATCCTCGAGAACTTCGGGGACAACAAGATCGGCGTCATCAAGGTCGTCCGGGCGGCGACCGGGCTTGGCCTCAAGGAGGCGAAGGACCTGGTCGAGGGTGCTCCTGCGAAGGTCAAGGAAGGCATTTCGAAGGAAGACGCCCAGAAGCTCGCCAAGGAGCTCGAGGAAGCCAAGGCAAAGGTTTCGATCAAGTAAAGAACGGCCGAAAACCCCGCGTTACCACGGCAGTTTTGCCGTTGCTGGTGAAAACGGTATAGTTTTTGCAAGATCGCCCCGTCCCGCTTCGCGGCCGTCGCTTCATGCCGTTGGCGTCTGCGTCAGCTTCCCGCCCGTTGTCAATCTCCCGAGTCCCTGCTCCGGCGCGTCCTGCGCCGTGACAGGGTTCGGGGTGCCCGTCCGTCGTTTCGCCGCACCCTCGCCGCCTTCCATTCCGAGGAGTCGATCTCTCTATGGCAACTCGCGCCGTCCGCCGCCTCCAGCCCACCGAGGTTCGCCAGTTCGGCAGCCGCCGCGCCAGTCAGTCGATTCCGGATCTCACCGAGATTCAGACGCGGTTCTATGACGCGTTCCTGCAGTACGACGTGCCGCCGGCGAAGCGGAAGGATCAGGGAATCGAGGGCGTGCTGCGCGAGATCTTCCCGATCGAGAGCTACGACAAGACGGTCAAGCTCGAGTATCTCCGCTATGAGCTCGGCAAGCCGCGCTACGATCCCGACGAGTGCCGGCAGCTGCGGCTGACCTACGGGCGTCCGCTTCGGGTCTGGCTCCGGCTGACCCGCGAGCAGCCGATCGAGGAGGAGGTGTATCTCGGCGACATCCCGATCATGCTCGGGGGCGGCGAGTTCATCATCAACGGTGCCGAGCGGGTGGTGGTCAGCCAGCTTCACCGCTCGCCCGGTATCGACTTCGTCGCCGACACCGAGTCGGCCGACCGCAAGACCCACAACTGCCGGATCATTCCCGAGCGCGGCAGCTGGATCGAGCTCAACGTCTCGAAGAAGGACACGCTCCAGGTCCGGATCGACCAGAGCGGCAAGTTCTCGGCGCTGACCCTCCTGCGGGCGATGGATCCGAAGTACAGCCACGACTCCGAGATCCTCAAGCTGTTCTACAAGACGACCAAGGAGAAGGTGGCGGGCGCCCGCAGCATCCCCAAGCTCTTGGGCAAGATCGCCGTCGACGACATCGTGTATCCGAAGGCGAGCGAGCGGGCCGGCGAGATCATCGTCGATGCCGGCTGCACGATCACCCAGGACCAGGCGGAGCTGATTTGCACCTCCGGCCTGCCGGCCGTGGAGGTGATGCAGGAGCAGAAGGTGCCCCTGGTGATGAACAGCCTCCGCGAGGATGCCGACGAGTCGAAGCGGCGGACGGGCGTCGCGCCCAGCCACGAGGATGCCCTGGTGCGGATCTACCAGAGGCTGCGGCCCGGTAATCCCCCGGCGCTCGACAAGGCCCGGGCCTTGTTCGACGAGAAGTTCAAGGACTCCAACCGCTACCGCCTCGGCCGCGTCGGCCGGTTTCGCATCAACCGCAAGCTCGGCCTCGACGTGCCCGAGACGGAGATGACGCTCCGGGCCGATGACCTGATCGCCGCGATCAAGTACATGCTCAAGCTGAGCGAGGGCGAGGAAGCGGTCGAGGTCGACGACATCGACCACCTGGGCAATCGCCGGCTGCGGACGATCGACGAGCTTGCCAGCGACGAGTTGCGCAAGGGCTTCCTCAAGCTGCGCCGCACCGTCCAGGAGCGGATGAGCCTCAAGGACGCGACGGAGATGACCCCGCGGACGCTCATCAATCCCAAGAGCATCTCGGCGGCCATCGAATACTTCTTCGGCCGCGGTGAGTTGTCGCAGGTCGTGGACCAGACCAACCCGCTCTCGATGCTGACCCACGAGCGACGGCTGTCGGCGCTCGGCCCCGGCGGCCTCAACCGCAAGCGGGCCGGGTTCGAAGTCCGCGACGTCCACATCTCCCACTACGGCCGGATCTGCCCGATCGAGACGCCGGAAGGCACGAACATCGGCCTGATCTCGAGCCTGGCGATCT
>JBILOA010000180.1:0-4805 GCA_044374735.1 Pirellulales bacterium
ATGCCCGCAGGGAGCGTCCGGCGAGATGGCATGGGCAACCCTGAGCTATGTGCGTTGGGGTGGCCTGCTTGCGTGCCTCAGCCTGATGAGCGCACTCGCCGAGGCCCGGGAACCCGCCGCCACGCTGCCGGCGCGGCCGGAGGCGATCGAGTTCGAGCCGCTCGTGTACGTGCCGCCGAAGGCCGCCGACCATCGCCACGTGCTCGCCGACGGCACGGTCGTCTACCTGGCCCCGTCGCACGAGTTTCCGCTCATCAATCTCTCGATCACCTTCAAGGGAGGCGCGTCGCTCGACCCCGCCGACATGCCCGGACTCGCCGCCCTCACGGCCCGGCTCGTCCGCGAGGGAGGCACGGCCACGAAGCCGCCGGCGGAGGTCGATGAGACGCTCGACTTCCTGGCCACCGAGGTGAGCGTGGCTGCGAGCGACACCTTCACCAGCGCCTCGCTCAACTGCCTGAAGAGCAACTTCCCCGAGAGCCTCGGGCTGTTTCTCGAGATGCTCCGACGGCCGGCCTTCGACGCCGCCCGGCTGGAGACGGCGAAGTCGCGCAGCCTGGCCCAGTTGGCGCAGCGCAACGACGACGCCGGCGTGATCCTGGGCCGGGAGTGGAAGCGGCTGGCGTTCGGGCCGGATCATTTCGAGGCCGCCGAACCCACGGCCACGAGCGTGGCCGCGATCTCGCGGGAGCATCTGCAGGCGCTGCATGCGCGGGTGTTCCATCCGGGCAACGCGATCATCGCCGTCTCGGGCGACTTTGATGAGCAGGAAATGCTCGCCACGCTGGAGAAGGCACTCGCCGGCTGGGCGCGGGGCACGATGGCGCCCGACCCGGTGCCGCCCGAGGCCACGCTCACGCCGGGGATGTATCACGTGCCGAAGGCGATCCCGCAGGGCAAGGTGCTGATCGGCCGCCGGTCGATCGAGCGGGACGACCCCGACGCGATCCCGTTGCTCGTGCTCAACGAGATCCTCGGCGGCGGCGGGTTCACGAGCCGGCTGATGCAGCAGGTGCGCAGCAACGAGGGGCTCGCCTATTCCGTGCGCTCGATCCTCCAGCCGCGGGTGGATTACCCCGGCGACTTCAAGGCCGGCTTCGAGAGCAAGAATGCGACGGTCGCCCTGGCCACGAAGATCGTGATGGACGAGATCCGCCGGATCCGCGACGAGCCGGTGCCGGAGGAGGAGCTCGAGACCGCGCGGCTGAGTCTCGTCGAGACGCTGCCCCGGCGGTTCGAGAGCAAGCCGGCGATGCTCGCCGTGTTCGTCAACGACGAGTGGACGAAGCGGCCCGAGGGCTTTTGGCAGGCGTTCCGGCAGCGGGTCGAGGCGGTGACGCCGGCCGACATCCAGCGGGTGGCCCGGAAGCACCTCGACCCCGACGCGATGGCGATCCTCGTGGTGGGCGACTGGGACGAGATCGCCCCGGGCGATCTCGAGAAGCGGGCCAGCATGGAGGCATTTTTCGGCGGCAAGGTGACGCACCTGCCGCTCCGCGACCCCCTCACGCTGGCCCCTCTGCCGGCCGGCGGCGAAACTCCGGGTGGCTCCGGGCGTTGAACCCGCCTAGCCCCGCAGTTCCCCGCTCGACGAAACCGTCCGTCCCTGCGACCGTTGAAACCCTGCGCGGCGAGAATCACCCCCTGGAGACGTGTGCCATGAAACGCACCGCACGATTCACCATCTTGGGATTGGTCGGAGGAACCACGCTTGCGGCCGCGATCCTGGCCACCGCCCAGCCGCCGGAGCCGCCGCCTGGACGGCCCATGCCCCCGCATCCAGACCCGCTGCGGCGCGCGCTCGACACCAATGGCGACCACGAGTTGGACGCCGATGAAATCTCGAAGGCCGCCGAGGCGCTCGCGGCGCTCGATGCCAACAAAGACGGCCGGGTCACCCGCGACGAGCTCTTTCCCCGACCGCCCATGGGCGGGCCGGGCCGGGGCCCCGGTGATCGGGGCGGCGACGGGCGGCCCGGACCGGCGGGTGAGTCGGGCGGGCCACCGCCGCAAGGAGACCCGGGAAGGCCGCCGCGTGAGGGTGACGGCTTCCGCCCACCGCCGGGTCCGGATCCCGAGCGGTTCGTCGAGCGGGCGATGTCGTTCGACGCCGACGGCGACGGCAAGCTCGATCGTGCCGAACTGGGCAAGTTCGCCGAGGAGATGATGGGCCGGATGCGGCCGCGAGGTCCGGAGGGATTCCGCCGCGAGCCGCCCCCGCGCCCGGGTGACGGTGATCGTGGCCCGGAGCGTCCGCGTCGGCCCGACGGCGACGGCGGCCCTGACCGCCCCCGACGCCCGTTCGACGAGGGTGATCGACCGGCTAAGGATGCGGACGGCGAACGCGACGAGGCATGACCTCGGGACGGCCGGGGCCGGGGTATGATCTCGAGTCATGCCCCGCCCCGCCCTCTCCCTTCCCGCGCGCCCCGCCGAGGCCCATGCCCTGGCCGTGGCCGCCACCCTGCCGGGCGATCGGATTGCCTGCACGACCATCGGCCGCGGCCAAGCAGCCGTGAGCCTTGCCGGCGACCGACCCACCGCCAGCGTGACGGCCTGGTTCCTCGATCTCCACCAGCGGGATGCCGCGGTGGCCACGTGGGACGCTCCGCCCGCTAACCTCACGGCCGCCTGCACGGCCGACATGCCGGCAGGCCCGTACGACCTGGCCATCGTGCCGTTGGTCAAAGGGGGTGAAACCGAACTCTCCCGCGACATCCTCCAGCAGGCCCTGCACCAGCTCGCCCGCGGCGGGCAGCTCGTGGCGGCGGTGGACAACGCCCACGACACGTGGCTGCGGGAGCAGCTGGCGGCCACCGGAGAAACCGTCCGCGTGCGGCCGGCCGACGGGGTCGATGCGATCGCCTACGTCGTCGAGAAGACCCGCGCGGTCCACAAGCTCAAGGACTTCACCTGCCGGTTCAAGTTCCGCGACCGCGAGCGGCTCCTTGAGGCGGTGTCGCGGCCGGGGGTGTTCGCGCACCGCCGCATCGATCCCGGCGCCCGCCACCTGCTCAACGCCGTCGACGTGGCCCCGGAGACGCGGGTGCTCGACATCGGCTGCGGCTCGGGCTGCGTGGCGCTCGGGATCGCGGCCCGCGATCCCTCCGTGGTCGTGCATGCCTTCGACTCGGCCGCCCGGGCCGTGGAGTGCACCCGGCTGGGCGCCGAACGCAACGAACTGACGAACGTCAGCGTGGCCCTCGAGGCCGAGGGCATGGTTCCCGATCGCGGAGCCTGGGACCTGGCGCTGGCCAACCCGCCGTATTACGCCGACTTCGCGATCGCGGAAAAGTTCGTGGAGGCCGCACGGCTGGCGCTCGCACCGGGTGGCACGCTCTTGATCGTGACCAAGCAGCCCGCCTGGTACGTCGAGCACCTGCCGCGGATGTGGACGGGCGTCGCCCAGGAACTCGTGAAGGGCTACCACGTCGTCGAGGCCGTCCGGCCGTCGTGATCACGCCACGCGGGCGATCACGCACTTGAGGTATTCCCCCTCCAGGCAGCTCGCGCTCACGGGATGATCCGCCGCGGCGCCGCGGACCTCGAGCAGTTGGAGCGTGCGGCCGGCCCGCTGGGCCACGCCGGCGAGCATCTGGAGGAAGTCCTCGCGGCTGACCGAGCCCGAGCAGGAGCAGGTGACGAGGATGCCGCCGGGCTCGAGCAGGTCGCAGGCCACGCGGTTGATCCGGTGGTAGGCCCGCAGGGCGTCGTCGAGGCTGGCCCGGCTGCGGGCGAACTTGGGCGGATCGAGCACCACCATCCCGAAGGTCTCGCCCGCCGCCGCGAGGCTGTCGAGCTTTTCGAAGGCGTCGGCCGTCTCGGCGGTGACGTTGGCCACGCCGTTCAAGGCGGCGTTGGCCTCGATGAGCGCCGTCGCCTTGGCGCTCGTGTCGACCGCCAGCACGCTCGCCGCCCGGCCCGCGACGGCACAGGCCAGCGCGAAGCCGCCGGAGTAGGAGAACATGTCGAGCACGCGGCGACCCCGTGCATACTGGGCCGCCGCCCGGCGGTTGTCCCGCTGGTCGAGGTAGAAGCCCGTCTTCTGCCCCTCGGCCAGATCGACGCCGAATCGCAGGCCGTGCTCCACCACGAACACCGGCCCGGTGGGCTCGGTGCCGCGGAGCACCCGGTCGGGCAGATGCAGGCCCTCGAGCTTCGAGAGGCCCCGCTCGGCGCCCCGCAGGAGGATCCCGCGCGGCGCCACGAGCGACTCGAGCGTGTCGCCGATCGTCTCCAGCCGCCGCTCCATCGCCAGCGCCGTGACCTGCACGGCGAGGTAGTCGCCGTAGCGGTCGACGATCAGCCCCGAGAGGTCGTCCCCTTCGCTGTTGACCAGCCGACAGCCGCCCGCCGGGTCGTCGAGGCCGAGCGACTTCCGCAGGGCCACCGCCGTCGCCAGGCGGCTTCGCCACAGGGCGTCGTCGAGCGGCACGGGCGCGCCGAAGGCGTAGAGCCTGACCCGCAACCGGCTCCGCGAGTTCCACAGGCCGCGGGCCACGAAGTTTCCGTCGTGGGTCTGGAGATCGACCACGTCGCCATCGGCGGGCTCACCCTCGACGCGGTCGATGGCCGAGTCGAGCACCCAGGGGTGCCGCCCGAAGAAGGGCCGCGCCCGGCGGGGCTTGAGGATCGCCGTGCCGCTCGGCAGCCCGTCAGGCATGCACGACCCGCTTCGCCGGCCCCGGGCCCACGTGGGGCGCGGGCAGGAGGTCGCTGCCGGCCTCGGTCCGCACGCGGCGGGCCTCCTGCTTCGCCTTGCGGGCGTCGTTCCGTTTCACGCTCGCGGCGAACAGGCCACCCAG
>JBILOA010000162.1:0-5137 GCA_044374735.1 Pirellulales bacterium
GTTGCTCTCGAGCTTCCGGTAGTTGTCGGCGGCGACGCGGTTCTTGACCTTCCGCAGCTCCCGCTCGGGCACCTCGGCGTCCTGGAGCTTGGCCAGCTCCTCCTCCCAGGCTTTCTCCAGGTCCTCGGGGCTGGCGTCACCCCGGGCCTGGGCCGAGACCGCAAACAGCCCGGCGTATTTGCGGGTGTCGGAGGCGGCGCCGGCGGTGGCGGCGATCCCGCGGCCCTCGACGAGCCCCGCGTAGAGCCGGCCGGTCCGCTCGTTCAGGAGCTCGGCCAGCATGTCGAGCGCGTAGGAGTCGGCGTGGCCCGCGGGCACGGTGTGGTAGCGGATCTCGACCGCGGGCGGGAAGTCGCCCGTGGCGAGCATCCGCTGCTCCGCGAGCTGACCGACCTCCAGCGTGACCACCGGCGGCGGCCGCCGCGAGCCGGGCTCGAGCCGGGAGAAGTATTTGCGGATCAGGGACTCGGCCCGGGCGGGGTCGAAGTCGCCCACCAAAATCCCGAACAGGTTGCCCGGCCGGTAGTAGACGTTCCAGTATTCCTCCGCCTGCTCGAAGGTGTAGCTGTTCAAGTCGCTCGACCAGCCGATCACCGGCCAGGCGTAGCCGCTCGACGCCCAGAACAGCGCGTCGAACTGCTCCTCGAACTTGCCCGTCGGGGTGCTCTCCGTCCGCAGCCGCCGCTCCTCGTGGACGACGTCCCGCTCCGAATAAAACTCGCGGAACACGCTGCCGTTGAGCCGGTCGCTCTCCATCCAGGCCCAGAGCTCGAGCTTGTTGGAGGGGATGGTGATGAAGTAGCAGGTGATGTCGTTGCTCGTGAAGGCATTCATCCCGCTGCCGCCGGCCCGCGTGTAGACCTGGTCGAACTCGTCCTTGACGATCGTGCCCGCCTCGGGGCCGGCCGGGCCGCGGCCCTGTTGGGCCTTGATCAGTTCGTCGAGCCGGGCCCGCAGCACCCGCAGTTCCTGCGTGTCGTTGGCCGGGTTCCAGGGATCGTCGATCTCCCCCGCGAAGAACCGGTCGTATTGCCGCGTCCAGACGAGGCGGTTGATCTCGTCGCGGATCGCCTTCTGCTCGGCGCGGTAGCGGGCGTCACGCTTCGGGTCGCGGGTGCCGATCGTGTCGGTGCCCTTGAACATCATGTGCTCGAAGAAGTGGCTGATGCCCGTGATCCCGGGCCGCTCGTTGACGCTGCCCACGCGGGCGACCCAGCCGGCGCTGACGACGTTCGGCTGGTCCCGCCGGGGCACGAGCAGAAACTGCATCCCGTTGTCGAGCGTGATCTCCTTGACGGCCACCTGCTGGGCGAGCGCGGAGCCGGCGGCGAACAGCCAGGCGACGGCCAGGAGCCGGACCAGGCGCGTGGAGATCGTGGGCATGGGAGCAGCCTCGGTGACGAAGGGTCGGAAAGCGACCGTTATAGCGGCGGGACAGCGGAAGTGTCCCGGCGGAGATCCCGCGGCCTCGCCGCCACCGCTCGCTCCCGGCCGCCCGCGGGCGAACAATCTTCTGGCAGTTCGCCGCGCACCGCGGTTCGACCACCACGAGGCAGCACCATGGCGTCGATCGATCGAGCCGACCCGGTGATCATGGGCCATCTGCTCGCCCAACACCGTGAACTCCACGACCTCTTGGTCGAGGTCCGGGGGGCGTTCGACCAGCCCTCCGGCGCGGTGGCCCGGGCGGAGGTGGCCGGCCGGCTCGGCACGCTGCGGCAGCATCTGGCACGTCATTTCGAGCAGGAGGAGCGGGGTGGGTTCATGGAGGAGTCGCTCTGTCGGATGCCGCGGCTGGCGCGGGCGGCGCGGGAGGTGCTCGCCGAGCATCCCCCCTTGCTCGCCGCCGTCGACGGGTTGCTCGAACGACTCGCGGCGCGGGACAGCGGCGGGGAAGCGTGGCAGCAGGCCGGCCGCGACTTCGAGGCTTTCGCCTCGCGCCTCCTGGCCCACGAAAGGAACGAAAATGCCGTCGTCCAGGAAGGCTACAACGAAGACCTGGGGTTGGCCGACTGAGCGTGGGCTCCCGCTGGCCGCGCTCGCGGTCGCGGCCGCAGGGGCGACCCTCGCCGGCACCGCGGCCGACGCGCCGCCCGAGCCGGATCGGGTGGCCGTCTTCATGCGGGCCAAGCTCGGCCACGCCGACCGCGTCCTCGAGGGCCTCGCGGTCGCCGACTATGCGATGATCGAGCGAGCGGCGCAGGAGCTGTCGCTCGCCAGCCTCGACTCCAACTGGCAGGTGCTCCAGACCGAAGACTATGTCCGTCAGAGCGCCGAGTTTCGTCGGGCCTGCGACGCCCTGAAAAAGGCGGCCCAGGAGAAGAATCTCGACGGGGCGGCGCTGGCCTGGGTGGATGCGACGCTCAAGTGCGTGCAGTGCCACAAGTACGTCCGTGACGCCGACTGAGCGGCCGGCTCAGGCCTCGAACGCCACCCGGGCCGGGTCGATCGGCTCCGGCGTGAAGGTGGTATCGAGCGTGGTCACCTTGGCGATCCGGTCGAGGTCGATCAGCACCGCCGGATCCGCGTGAGCCTTGGTCACGTCCCGGGCCGCCAGCTGGATTCGCGGCAGGCTGACGACGAGCATCATCGGCCGGAGCCGGCGGGGGGAGGCCGCCTCCGGCCCGTCGGGATGGGCCTCCACCTCGATCTCCCGGCAGTCGCTGATCGCCCGGCTCAGGGTGGAGAGCAGTCGCGGCCGCGCCGCGTAGCGACCCGCGTCGGGAGCGGGGACATGGAACACGCGCCGGGATTCCTCGGCCTGCGCCACGAGTTCGGCCGGTAGGTCACGTTCCAGTTTGGCCCGCAGGCTCTCGATCCCGGTCCAGAGCACCGTGCCCTCGAAGACCCGCAGCAGGTCACGGCCCACGTTGAAGGCCGCCACCTCGAGGAGCGTCAGCGGCTCCGGAGGAATCTTCCGGCCGGCGAGCGCCGTGGCGTCGAGCCGCCAGCCGAACTTCCTGTCGCCCGGCAACTGTTCGTGGTCGATCGGGTAGCCGCAGGTGATCAGAAACTCGCAATCGCGGTGGAGTGTTCGGGGGGAAAGCCGGGATAGGCCGAGCCGCTCCTTGATCGCGGCGATCAAAGCCTGGTCGTCGAGTGGCCCGCGGGCGTTGGCCAGGATGTCGAGCAGGCTCAGGATGCGCAGGAACTGCTCGTAGCGGGCGAGGTTTCTCGTCATCATCATCCGAGGGCAGGCGGCTTCGATGGTGCGGTCGCCGTGACGCGGCGGCACAGTCATCCAGGGGCCGAACGGCGAGCCCCATCGGGGAGCGCCTCACCGTCGAAGATGACCACTGAACGTGATCTTTGTGACCACCGCGGCACCGTTGGTCACGACCTTGGCGGGCTCCCAGTTTTTGGATCCTATCCCCGGACGGGTTAGCCCAATTGAGGGGACTGCGGCTGCTTGTCAACCGCTGCCGCTACCGCATCACCACGGTGCGGCGGCCGTGCACGAAGACGCGATCCTCGAGCACGAGCCGCACGGCCCGCGCGAGCACGAGCTTCTCGACGTCGCTGCCGGCCTGGGCCATCCGCTCCGGTGTGTCGGCATGATCGACGGGGATCACGTCCTGGGCGATGATCGGCCCGTCGTCGAGTTCGGCCGTCACGAAGTGGGCGGTGGCGCCGATCAGCTTCACGCCCCGGTCGAAGGCCTGCCGGTAGGGCGCGGCGCCGGCGAAGGCCGGCAGGAACGAGTGGTGGATGTTGATCATCCGCCCCGCGTAGCGGCCCACGAACTCGGGCGACAGGATCCGCATGTAGCGGGCCAGGACTACGACGGCCGGCGCGTGGGAATCGATCGCGGTCGCGATCGCCCGCTCGTGGGCCGCGCGATCGAGCCCCTCGTGCGGCACGTGCGTGAAGGGAATGCCGAACCGCTCCACGAGCGGTCGGAGGGTGGCGTGGTTGCCGACCACGCCCACGATCCTGCCCGGCAGTTCCCCCACGGCGTCGAGCAGGAGCAGCTCGCCGACGCAGTGCGGCTCGCGGGTGACGCAGACCACGATCGGCCGGCGGTCGACCGCCGTGACCCGCACGGTCGCCCCCGCGGGCAGCACCCGCTCCAGATCGGCCCGTAGGGCGTCGGCGGAAACGTCACCGTCGGCCGGCACCACCTCGGCCCGGAAGAAGAAGTGCCGCTTGGCCGTGTCGACGAACTCCTGGTTCGTCTCGATGTTGAGCCGGCGGTCGCCGAGCACGCCGGTGATCCGGTGGATGAGCCCGACCGAGTCGGGACAGTCGACGAGCACGATCTGGCGGGACATGGGAACTCAACGGGGTGGGGACGGGCGGATGGTGCGAGGCAAGCGAGCCGGGGCTTCACCACGGACGGAGCGACTCTGCGACCCGCTCCCGCCGCGGCACCCAGGCGAGCACCACATCCTCGACGGTGGTGCCGGTCTTGCGGGCGGGCACGTCGACGCGCTCGAGGGCCAACCGATCGGGCGCGAACTCGAGCCGGATCCGCTCGAGCTCCGCCTCGAGCTCGTCCTCGAGCAGGCGGCGCTTCTCCTCCAGGCTCGACAGGCTCTCCTCCGCGTGGGCCACGTCGGCCTGCTGGCGGGCGGCGCGGCTGGCCGTCCGCATCGAGGTGGCGGCCTTGCCGATCGTGGTGGAGCTGATCTTCCGGCGGCCGAAGAGCGCGCCGAGCACGGCCGAGCCGATCGAGACGTAGGTCTGAAGCGACTGGTTCTGGGCCTCGGCCTTCTCCTTCTCGACCTTCTGCCGGGCCCGCGCGAGCCGGTCTTCGACCGAGGCGAGCTTCGCCGCCTGGCGGGACCGGACCCGCTCCATCTCGGCGTCACGCCACTCGTGCACGCGATGGGTGATGCGGCTGCGAAACGCCCGCTCGTCCTCGCCCGGCCGCGAGACGGCGTCGATGGCGGGCGCCCGCCAGACCGCCAGGTTCGCGGTGCGGCCGAGCCAGCCCTTGAGCGACGTGGCGAGCGACGCATAGCCCCGCGGGCCCGCGAGCGCCGCCGGCAGCGGCGCGAACGAGCCGGGCCGTGGGGCGGGCTCGACCTCGGGCGGTTCGGCGAGCACGTCGCCGGTCTCCCAGGCCGACTCGCCGAGGGAATCGCCCGCCGGCGCCAGGCAGATCGTCTCGCGATGCTCGTCGATGCCGGCAGTC
>JBILOA010000163.1:0-5133 GCA_044374735.1 Pirellulales bacterium
GGCCACGGCCGCCGGCGTGCCGGCGTTGTTCTGCAGGGCGAGGGTGCCCGAGCCCGTGAGGCCGCCAAGCGTGAAGGCGTTGCCGGCCACGGAGGCGTCGAACTGCACCGTCGCGGTGGGGTCGAGCGTGGCGTTCTGGATGGCGAGCTGGTTGGCGAGCCGCAGCGTGCCGGCCGAGGCGGTGGCCGTGCCGGAGAAGGTGTTGGCACTCCCGAGCGTCTGGAGGCCGGTGCCGCTCTTCGTGACGCTGCCTGTGCCGCTGATCAGGCCGGAGAAGGAGCCGGTGCCATTGTTGGTGCCCAGCGTGAGCGTCTGGGCCCCGAGGACGACGGTGCCCGTGCCGGAGAGCGACTTGAGGCTGCCGTTGCTGGCGGCACCGCCGGACGGATTGACATCGAGTCGAATGGCGCCGTTCGCGTTGAGCGTGACGTCGCTGTTGGCGAAGGCGAGCGAGCCGCCGGCACCGGCGTCATTGTTGATCCAGACGTTGCCGCCGTTGATCGTCGTCGGGCCGGAGAAGGCGTAGGTGCCGCGGCGAAGGACGAGGCCGGCGTTGGTGCCGGCCACTCCCGTGGCGTTGATCACGAGCGGTCCCGTGCCGGAGATGCCGCCGTCCGCAAAGATGTTGGAGTTGTTGCCGCCTCCACCGCGGGTGCCGTCGAAGTTGAGGGTGGCACCACCGGCGTTGACCGTGAAAGCGCCGGCGAAAACCCGCCACGAGTCGTTCCCGACGCCGTTGGTGGCGTAGGTGAGCGTGCCGCCATTGAAGGCCACGGACGCGCCGGCGGGGAACGCAGCGGTCGTGTTGCCCGTGAGGAGGAAGGTGCCGCTCGCGTTCACGGTGGTGGGTGACGCGTAGCCCGTGGTGTCGCGGAGTTCGAGCGTGCCGGCGTTGATGGTCGTCGCGCCGGCGTAGTTCGTGCCCGTCGAGGAGAGGGTGAGCGTGCCGGTGCCGGTCTTTATCAGGCTGCCGGCACCGGTGAGCGCACCGGTGTAGAGCGTGCTCGTGTTGGCGGCGCCCACGGTGAGCGCGACGGCGGCGGGAGTGCCGGCGTTGTTGAGCAACGCGACGTTGGCCACGCCGTTCAAGCCGCCGAGGGTGAAGGCCGTGCCGGCCGTGCTGCTGAACACCAGCGTCGATCCGGTGGCCATCGTGAGGACGCTGTTTTGCAGGGCCGTGGCGTTGGAGAGGTTGAGGGTGCCGGCGGAGACGGTGCTCGGGCCGGAGAGGGTGCTGGCCCCGGAGAGCGTGAGCGTGTTGGCCCCGACCTTGACCAGGCCGAGCCCGCCGGTGAGGGCGGTCGCGAAGGTGCGATTACCGGCCCCGGTGTCGAAGCCGATCGCGCCGCCCGAGGCGAAGTTGCCGGTCAAGATCATCGTGGCCACGTCGGCGTCGGTGACGGCGTTGGCCACCGCGATGCCGCCGCCGTTGGTGGCCGAGTAGCGGCCGGTGGTGTCCCAGCCGGGCAGGGCGGCCGTCGAGCCGATCGACAGGACACCGGCCGCCACGGTCGTGGTGCCGCCGTAGGTGTTGGTGCCGGTGAGGGCGAGGATGCCGTTGCCGGCCTTCGTCAGGCCGCGAGTGTTGCCGCCGTCGCCGATCGCGCCCGAGACGGTCAAGGTGTTGGCCGCCACGCCCACGCTCGAGTCGGCGGCGAGCGTGACCGGGCCCGACATCGTGAGGCCCTGCGTGCCGAGATAGCCGAAGCCGCCGTTCCAGCTTTGGGCGTTGGTGACCGTGAGAGAAGCGACGGTGGCGTCGAGGGCGCCGCCGTTCATGGTGAGCGTGCCGGTGCCAAGGGCGGCGGCAGAGCCGATGCCGAGCGTGCCGGAGCTCACGGTCACGCCGCCGTCGAAGGTGTTGGCCCCGGAGAGGTTGAGCCGGCCGAAGCCGGTCTTCACGAGTGCCGAGCCCGTGCCGCCGACCACGCCCGAGAGGGTGAGCGTGGGCTGTGGGGCGACCACGTTGAAGGTGCCGGTGGCCGGCAGGGCGACCGTGCCGGCGAGCGTGAGGTTGTTGAGCCCCTCGAACACGACCGTGCCGGCCGGGGCGATGGCGTTGGCCACGCTGTTGGCCGAGTTGCCGGAGAGCAGCCGGGCGCCACTGGCGAGCGTGAGCGCGCCCGTGCCGAGCGGGCCGCTCGTGATCGCGCCGGTGGAACTGGCGTTGATGTTGAGGCCGCTGCCCGAGGCCACCGCGTAGCCGCCGGTGAAGGTGCTTTGGCCGCCCACCTGCAGGAGGCCGCCGCCCGCGACCGTGATCTGGCCGGCGTTCGTGACCACGCCCGAGAGGTTGAGCGTGGGCGTGAAGGGGGCGAAGGTGCGGGAGTCGTAGGCCACGGGGTTGACCGTGATCGTCCGCGTCGTGCCGCCGAAGTCGAGCGTGGAGGAGATCTCACTGATCACCTGCGGGTTCATGCTCGAGGCGGTGATGGAGCCGACCGTGAGCGTGCCGCCGGAGACGAGCGACGACGTCGAGCCGCCGTCGTTGTTGAATACGAGGCCGGCGAGCGTGTTGGCGCCGGCGAGTGTGAGCCGCGAGGGGCCGTTGAGCGTGACCGTGTTCGTGGGATCGATCTGGCCGGCGTTGGTCACGAGCGTCAGGCCGGCGTTGTTGAGCGTGACGCCGCCGGCGGGGATCACGACGGTGCCGACCCCCCCGCCCAACTGGACCTGGCCGCCGTTGAGGACCGTGCCGCCGGTGTAGGTGTTGGAGGTGCCTGAGAGGGTGACGGTGCAGGTCGTGGTCGGGCCGTCGACGCTCGAGATTACGAGCTGGACGGGGCCGGTGCCGTTGTCCTTGATGTTGGCGCTGATGGCCGTCCGGCGGTTCGTGCCGCCAAACCCGCCCGCGTAGTAGTAGAGGCTGCCGCCCACGTCAGCCGCCCCGGCGGTGAGGGTGCCGTTGCTCACGGTGTAGGTGGTGGTGTCGTTGCCGGTCGCGAGCATCATCGCGCCCGAGCCGACCGTGAAGGTGAAGCCACCGAGGTTGAGCGTGGGGCTCGTGGCACCGTAGTTGGCGAGGTACGAGTTGACGGTCGTGTTGGCGGTGAGCGTGGTGCTCGTGGCGCCGTTGGTGACGTTGGCGGTGGGATTGGAGCCGGAGGCGAGCGCTCCCGAGTAGGCCGGGAAGCCGGTGGCACCGAGGGCGCCGAAGCCGAGGCCGGGCAGGTAGCCCACGAAGTCGCGGTCGCGGAAAGCCCAGGGAACGATCCCGTTGACGAGCGTCGGTGCGGCCGTGGAGATAAGCCGCGCGGCGCTGCCGGCCTGGCCGTTGGCCGTGGCGATCCGGAGCACGGAGCCCGAACCGGCGGCGGGCGCGATGGAGGCGAGCGTGAGGTCGGCCGAGTTGATGCCCGTGCCGCCGGCCAGCGGCTGGATCATGTTCACGCCCCCGGCGAGCGTGACGGCGCCGAGCGTCTCAGTCGAGACGGTGTTGGAGCGGCCCTGGAACTCGAGGTATCCGCCCCGCATCGCGATCGGGGCCGAATCGGGCACGCGGTCGGCGACGGCGAACTGCCAGTTGTCGCGGAGGTAGAGGCCACCGTAGTTGACGTCGATCCCGGAGGTGCCGGAGAACCGGCCGGCGTCGCGGAGGACGGTGGCATTGGTGATCACGGCCGTGCGGCCGGTGTAGGTGCTGTCGGAGAGGAAAAACCGTGAGCCGCTGCCGGCCTGGACGTTGGTTAGAGCGCCGGTGAGCCGGTAGCCCAGCCAGCGGTCGTTGTCGGTGCTGCGGGAAGCGAACAGGGCCGGCGTGGCCGAGGTGATTTCGCCGCCGGCGCCTTCATAGTTGTTGTTGCTCGAGGTTTGAAAGAGGCCGACGAGCTGGGCGGTGCCGTTCAGGTCGAGGACGGCCCCGGGCGAGACGGAAAGATTCTGGGTCTGCCCGGGCAGCCCCTGGCCGGGAAACAGCGTGTTGTCGCCGCCGGCCAGGCGGGTGGTGCCCCCGGTGAGGATGTACCAGCTGGTGGAGTATTGCGGAGCGGAGATGACGGCCGTGCCGCCGCCGCCGCGGGTGATGATGTTGGTGGTGGTGATCGGGGCGGCGAGGTTGAGCGTGGCGCCATCGGCCACGGTCAGCCCAACCTCCGTCGCGCCCGTGGCGATCACGAGGCCGGCCCCGATCGTGCTCGTGCCGCCGGTGGCCAGGATGTTGCCCGAGCCGAGCGTGAGCGTGGAGCCCGAGCCCGTGAGCGAGAGGCCGCCACCGGTCAGCTTGAGGGCGTTGATCGTGCGGTTGGCGGCAAGGCTCACGCTCGATCCGACTTCGACGGTGGACAGCGTCGAGGTCGTCGGCGACGAGGAGGCGTTGAGGTTCGTGGTGTCGTAGGCCGAGAAGGCCCGGATCGAGCCCTGGGCGTAGGTGGCGAAGTTCCACCCGTTGCCGTCCACCACCAGGCCCCGCTGGACGATACCGCCACCGAGGACGTTCGGCGTGAGCCGCGGGCCGTAGGCGAAGGGCACCATGTTGGCGGCGGTGCCGAAGTTGGCCCCTGTGCCGCCTGAACGGAAGACGAGCGTGCCGCCGCCGTTGACGTTGAAGCTCGGCAGGTTGGCGAACGTGAGCGTCGAGTTCTGACCGGTCGTGTTCACGACCACGTTGGTGTAGCCGTGGGCGGCGGTGAGCACGCCGAAGGTCTCACTCGAGGCGGCGGTGGGGCTGGCGACGAACTCGAGGGTGCCGTCGCGGACGAGGAGCGGGCTGGCGCCGCCGTACCGGTTGACGACGTTCGCCGCCGTGTTGTCGAGGCGGACGGTGTCGCCGCCGGCGATGATGCTCTCCGACGTGTGGCTGCCCACGGCCCCGGCGCCCGAGAAGACGAGCGTGCCGCCGCCGCCGTAGCTGTCGACTCCCCAGCTCGTGGGAGCGGCCACGGTGGTGGTGATCGTGGTGGTGCCCGAGCCGAGCTTGTAGATGCCGCCGTTACCGATCAGCGGCGTGGTGGAGACGTTGATCGTGCCGGGGCCGTTGAAGGCGAGCACCTTGCCCGCGAGCGAGGCACCGCCCGTCACGTTGAGCGTGGCGCCCGCGGCGGCTCCGATGCCGGCGTGGGTGTTCATGTTGAGCAGACCGGAAACCGTATTCGTGCCGCTCGCGCTCACGAGCGTGCCGATCCCGAAGCCCGACCA
>JBILOA010000164.1:0-5129 GCA_044374735.1 Pirellulales bacterium
AGCGTGACGCAGGGGATCGTCAGCAGCACGACCCGCACGATCGACCAACTGCGGCTCATCCAGACCGACGCCGCGATCAATCCGGGCAACAGCGGCGGTCCGATCTTCAACGCCCGGGGCGAGGTGGTGGCGGTCGCCTGCGCCGGGGCCGCGGTGTTCGACGGGCTGGCCTTCGGGATCCCGGCCTCGGAGCTGATCGATTTCCTCGTCCATCGCGACACCTACCTGTTCGACGAGTCGCAGCCCCAAAACGGCGTCACCTACCTGCCGCCGCCGTACCGCCCCGGGAAGCAGGCCGCTGCGACCGCTCCCTGACACGCTCGAACACTTCTCGGAGGGCATCATGCCGCGCACGCTGCGAGGATCTGCGGCCGGAAGGACGGTCGCTGCGCTGGTGGTCGGTTGGGTGGCGGGGCTCGTGGCGGCTGCCCAAGCCGCGGAGCTGCGGCCCTCGTGGGAGTGTCTCCCGGCCGACACGGCCCTGATGGTGCGGCTGCCGAAGGCGGCAGAGTTCGTGGAGGCCATGCGCTCGAGCACCAAGTTCGGCGCCATCGCCCTGCGGCCCGACCGGCTCGAGGGGCTGTGGCGGATGCTCGTCGAGCAGGCCGGCGAGGTCGAGACCGCCGTCGACGACACGATCTTCTGGTTGTCTTCTCCGGCGGGCTGGGAACAGGCGCTCGAGAAATACGGACTCAAACTGGCCGATCTCGGCGCGGCCTTTCAGGGCGATGTCGGCGGCGGGCTGGTGGTGCGCCGGCGGGACGGCGACCGGCCGCCGCTCGCGATGATGCTGGCCTGGGCGGAGCCCGGCGAGGAGGTCGCCGGCCGGGTGATGGCGGCGGTCAAGCAGCGGCTCGAGGAGGTGGGCGACCGTGCGGCGGACGGCCCGGCCGTGCGGCGGATTGATTTGGAACTGGCCGGGCATGAGGTGATTTCCGTGGTGGTTCCCGTGATGACGCTCGATCTCGGCGAGGGCGACGACGGCGGCCCGCCAGACGACGGCGACGCCGCCGCGGAGGATCCGGACGGCGCGCGGAAAAGGCTCGAGGAACGGCTCCGCGCGGCCAAGCCCGTGCAGACCGGCGAGACACACGTCTTCTTCGCGCGACTGGGAGGGCGGCTGCTGTACGGGAACCTGTCGGTGGGAGGGGCGCCCGCGGGCGACGGGCCGCCGGATTTCGCCGCGCTGGGCGGCGGCGAGGAGGCCCAGCAGATTTTCGGCGGCTTTCTCGCCGCCCATGATCGAGACGACGAGCCGGCGCTCGCCCGCGTGCTCCGCGAGCCGGCGCTGGCTGGGGCCGCGATTCAGGGCGTGCCGTTGGTCGAGGCCGTGTTCGTGCCCCGCGTCATGGCCGCCACGGAGCCCGAGGCCGAGGCCACGGCCCGGCTCGCGCAGGTGGGCGTCGACGATGTCGGTGGCATCGCCTGGCGGCAGGCCTTCGCCGACGGTTGCTGGCGGTCGACCATCGCCGTCACCATGCCCTCGCCCCGGCACGGCCTGCTGGCCATGCTCGACCAGCGGTGCGACGCCTGCGACGTGCCGTCGTTCGCGACCCGCGAGGCGGTCGACTTCACGCAAATCTCGCTCGATCTCGGGGCGGCCTTTCGCACGATCCGCGAGGTGCTCGGCGGCGACGCCTCCGCCGAGCAGTTGACCAACATGCTGAACGTGGCCGACGTGCAGGCCACCACCTGGGTCGGTTCCGACGTGGCCACCCTGCTGTCCGGGCTGGGCAGCCGCCACTGGATCCTCTCCTTCCCGCCCCGGATCGCCGCCGCCATGGCCGAAGCCCGGGCGGCCCAGGGTGCCGGCGGCCAAGGGGAAGGCGACGCCTCGCCGTTCGCCATGCCTTCCGCCGACAGTCTCGCGATGGTGTGGGAAGTGGCCGACGAGGCGCCGATCCTCAAGCTGCTCGGGCAGCTCGCGCCGATGGCGGGTGGCGAGCTGAAGGAGGAACAAGGTTTCCGCGGCCTGCGGCTCCCGGGCGACGTCGCCATCTCCATCGGCCGCCGCCACCTCGTCCTCGCGCTCGGCTCGGGCACCCTGGAGAAGGTGCTAACGGCCATCCGCAACCCTCCCGCAGGCGACCTCTCCTGGCGGGAGAGCGACCGGCTGCGGCGGGTCCGCGGCCTGATCGACCTGCCCCCGGCGCGCATGTTCGCGGTGGGCGATGCCTCCGCCACCGGCGGCATGCTCGGCTCACTCCGGGAGTTCGTGGCGGCGCTCGAGCCGGGCGACGTGGAGGAGGATTCCCGGGAGCTGCTCGCGGCCGGTCAGAAGCTGCTGCCGACGGCCGCCGAGATGGAGGGCATGTTCGGCGTCAGCGGGTCGATCCTGCGGATGACCGACGACGGCCTGGTGCTCGAGTCGGCCTGGGAAATGCCCGCGCCCTGAGCGGATCGCACCGGGACGTGCGTCGCGCGTGACGCGGCTCGGAGTTGCTCGACCCCGTCGCCCGGACATTCGCTGCGGCCCTCCAGGCCTCCGCTCATTCCATGCTGGCTACGCTTCGTCGACCAATCCGCTTCGCGGATCGGTGCCCGGGCTTCGCTTGCCATCAAGGCCGGCTCCGGGGCACGAGCAACTCCTCGCAAACCCCCTACTGCGCATGCGCGGCCGGCACGACGCCGGCGGCGCGGCGGCTGCCGGCTCGCGGCTGGCCGACGTCATCCGGGCCGACCTTGGAGAGCGTGGTGCCCTTCGGGTCCTTGCCCTGGCCCGGCCCGGTCGGGGCCTGGCTGGTGCCGGCGAGGAAGTTGTCGATCGCGGCCGACTCCCGCAGGTGGGAGAAGTGGCGGGCCATCTCGATCCGCTGCTTCTTCTCGAAGATGTCGTCGAAGAGATCGTCGCGGACCTCGTCGAAGGAGACCTTGGCCGGATCCGTGAAGCCCTCGCAGAAGATCACCATGAAGCGGTCGGCGATCTGGACCACGCCGGAGAGTTCGCCCGGGGAGAGCGCGAACACCTCCCGCTCGAGCGTCGGCTGGCCGCCGAACCGCTGGATCGGCGGAACCTCGCCCCGCAGGGCCCGGGTGGTCGGATCGACGGAGTAGGTCTCGGCCAAGGCGCCGATCGCCTCGGCCGTGGGATTCTTGCGGGCCAGCTGCCAGACCTCCTGGGCCCGGCGCTGGCTGTCGAGCACGATGATCCGGCACCGCGCCCGCGGCCCGAAGGTGGCGGCGAAGGCCTTGTCGAGATCCTCCTTCAAGACTGGCACCCCGCCCACGAGCTTCTTGAGGGCGACGCTCGGCCAGACCACGTCTTCCATGTAGTGCCGCAGCGGGATCTTCTCCTCGCGGGTGACCCGCTCGAGCCAGGCTTCCACGTCCGGTGATCCGTCCTTCCGCTTGAAGCCCATCGAGGTCGCCGCCCGGGCCACTTCGGCGTCGAGGTCGGCCTGCACGACGGCCTGCTGCTGACGCGCCAAGGCCTGGCCGATCAGCAGTCGCGTGATCAGGATCTCGAGTACTTCCTGGCCGTGTCGCTCGACGGCGATGCCGCTGACCTTCTCGATCGCGATCGGCTCGCCGTTGATCAGCGCCGCCACGCCCGGGGTGGCCTGCGACCGCGCCGGATCGTTGAGCACGTTCTCGATCCGGCTGGCATCCTGGATCGCGCGAAATACGTCGGTCGAGGCCTGGCGGCTCTTGCGCTCCCGGAGTTCGGCGGCCAGGCCGGGCGTCGCATCGCCCAGCGTGACGTCGGCCGCGGGCAGTCGTCCCTCGCACTTGATCACGATGAACTGGTCGGCCACCTGCACGACGGGCGAAATCGCGCCGGGTTCGAGCGCGAAGGCGGCCCGGTCGAAGGCGGGATCACCCGAGTGGAGCCGGATCGGCTGCACCCAGCCGTTGGCGCTGGCGCTGCCGACGTCGACGGAATGCTGCCGGGCCAGCGCCGCGAATTCGTCGGGCGTCGCGATCGCCTGGGCCCGGAGTTTCTCCGCCTCGCCGCGGGTGCGGGAGGCGATGATCCGGGCCTTGATCGCCGGGCCGAAGCGGGTCTCGTAGGCGATGCGGATCTCCTCGGCGGTCGGCTCCCCGGAGTCACGGGCCAGGATTCGCAGGGCGAGCATCGGCCAGACGATGTCGTCGGCGTACTGCTGGGGCTTGATGCCCCGTTCCTTCTCGATCAGCTCCAGCCACTTGTCGGTAGGCACGCTGAATCGCTTGGCCATGGCCTCGATCTCCGCCGTGACGTCGGCGGGGGTGACCGTGACTCCCGCCTTGCGGCAGGCCTGCTCGATCAGCGTGCGGTTGACCAGCGTCTCGAGGACGGACGTGCCGTGACGCGCCAGGCACTCGGCCGCCAACTGATCGGCCGTGATCTCGGCCCCGTTGACCAGGGCCAGGGGCTTGGGGGCGGCGGGGGTCGCGGCGACCGGTTCGGCCTTGGGGGGCGTGGCGTCGGCGGCGGGGCCGCCGCTCCAGGTTCGCCATACGACCGCGAAGGCGACGATGAGCGTCGCCGCGGCGATCTCTCGAACGTATCCCGGCCGATCGATGGAAGCGTTGACCATGGGAGCCCTCCTTGTGCCGGGGAGATAGGGAGTTGGGCCGCCCGGGGCAAGGCCAGCGTGCCGGCCGCCTTTCCCAAACCCCGGGCCCTCCCCGTTTCGGGCGGCCGTTCTGCTACCTTTTGGGAGGTTTGCCCCCGTCGGCGTCCCAAGAACCTCCCATGACCCAACCTGCCCCGGCTTCCCAGCCTGCCCTCCAGCGCCCGGAGTGCCTCGTCGTGCTCGGCCTGGTGCCGCCGGTCACGCTCGAGGACGTCAAGCAGGCCTACCTCGTGCGGGCGCGCGAGGCCCACCCCGACCGGGGCGGCAGCCAGGAGCAGTTCGTGCGGGTGCAGCAGGCCTTCGAGGAGGCCAACGAGTTCGTGAAGTTCAAGGCCAACAAGCTTGAATGGCTGGCCTCGAAGATCGACGCCTACTCGCAGCAGCAGGAGGTGGTCAGCGAAACCATCGAGCGCGGAGGCAGCGTCGAGATGGAGGAGACCGATTGGCTGCGGAAGTCGTTCGGCGACGACTTCGGCCACGTCGCCGACAAACTCGTGGCCGTGCGGCTGCCCAACGAGCGGGCCGACGACGTGTTCTGCATTTTGCTCGGCTTCCGGGCCGACTCGCTCA
>JBILOA010000165.1:0-5124 GCA_044374735.1 Pirellulales bacterium
GGCCGCCGTTGGTGGCCGTGCCGAAGAGCGGGCCGATCCACTGGTCGTTGCCGGCGAGGTCGAACGTGCCGCCCGTGGCCACCGAGAGGCCGCTGTTCGGCATCCAGTTGTTCCAGTTGATCTGGGCCGAGTTGCCGGCGGGCGCGCCCGTCGGGGCGGCGAACAGGCGGTTGGCCCCGGCCAGTCGGAGCGTGCCGTAGTTGACGTACACGTTGCGGGCCAGGAACGTCGGGGCGGACAGCGTGAGCGTGCCGTCGCCCGACTTCACCCAGCCCGAGGGGATGGCGGCTCCCGTGTAGCCGATCGGCGAGGAGACGGTGAGGGCCCCGGACGAACCCGTCACGTGGAAGAACATCGCATTGGTATTGGGCCCGGTCACGAACCCACTGCCGCCGCCGAGGACGTTGCCCGTGCCGGTGGCCAGGAAGGCGCCGCTCTGGCTGGTGAGGATCGAGGAAGCTCCGAGCGTCACGGTGGAGTTGCCCTGGAGCGTGAGGCTGTTGGGACTGACGTTGGCTCCGGCGGCCCCGGTGAAGGTGGCGGCGTTGTAGTAGACGTTGTTGTTGTTGGTGATCGTGGCGGGGTTGAGGTCGTATTCGCTCGCGGCGAGCGCCCGGAGGCCGTTGGCCGCGCTGAAGGTGGCGAGGCTCGTGCCGGAGCCGGTGGAGGAGGTGTCGATCAAGCCCCAGGGAACCACGGCCTTGGTCTTCGCGCCATCCGCACCGGCCTGGCCGACGGTCCCCGGGGCGGTGGTGTACGTGATCCGGGCGGCGCCGGCCGTGGCGGCCGTGTTCACGCCCAGGTTCGTGCCGCGATAGAGGATTGCGCCGAAGTTGCCGGCGGTGGGCTGGCCAACCGCCAGCGAGAGCGAGCCGGCCCCCGGGGCGAGCGTGACGATGCCGAAGCCACCGTTGACGAGCAGGTTGCCCGTGCCGAGCGATTCGGTCGTCGCGGTGGCGCCGCCCAGGAGGTTGAAGTTGGCGGCGTTGAGCGTGATCCCGCGGGCGGCGGCGGAGCCGCTGCGGTCTGCGGTGACCGTCCCCGTGTTGTCGAACACGAGCGTGGAGTTGGGGTTGACCGTGGTGAAGGGCGTGGCCCCGAGCCGGCCGGCGCCGCTGACGACGAGCGTGCCGAGGTTGACGGTGGTCGCCCCGGAGTAGGAGTTTGCGTTGGTGAGGAACACCGTGCCGTTGCCCACCTTCGTGAGAGCTTGAGCGCCGCCGATGGCGCCGGAAAACGTGATCGAGCCCGCGCCAGCCGTGGGAACGGTGGCCGGGGCGAGGGAGGGCGGCGACCAGGTGTAGGCGGGATTGCCGACCGACGACGCGCTGCCGAGGGTGACGGCGCCCGAGACCGTGGCGGCGGAGCCCGTGTTGATCACGGCGCCGAGACGGTTGGCCATGCCGACACCGGTCAGGCCCGCGCCGTTGATGGTGAGCGGCTCGGCCGTGGAGAACCCGGCGAGGTCGAGGGTGGCGGGGCTCGACACGGTGGTGGCGGCGGCGGTCGTGCCCAGGGCCCCGGCGTTGCCGAGCCGGAGGACGCCGCGGCTGACCGTGACCGGGCCGGTGAGGCCGGTGTTGTTGCCGGAGAGCGTGAGGGTGTTGTCGCCGATCTTGGTGAAGCCCGTGGCACTCGTGAACGGGGCGGAGGCCGCGTCGCTGATCGCCCCCGAGAGGGTCATGTCGCCGTAGCCGCCGATCTGGTTCGCGAGGCCGCTGATCCCCGCGATCGTGATCGGCGAGGAGAGGCTGGCGGCGGTGCGGGCCGAGTTGTAGAGGGCCGCCGTCTGCTGGAAGGTGGTGGTGGAACCCGGCAGGAGCGCACCGTTGCCGGTGATCGTGACCGTGCCCGCGCCGGTGAGGGCGAGGCCCGCGAGATCGAGGCTGGAGCGGCCGGCGAAGGTGAGCGTGGCCCCGGTGGCGGCCGTGACGCCCGTGCCCGAGGAGAGCGTGAACGACGTGCCGTCGGTGATCGTGGCGATCGTGGGCGGGGTCGCGGCGCCAGTGCCGAAGACGTACATCCCCACGTAAAGGCCGGTGGTGTTGCCGGCCGTGACGGCCGTGCCGGCGGCCGTGCGGGTGAAGGCACCGTCAACCGTGCTGCCCACGACCGTGCCGCCGGAGGGCAGGGCGTCGGTGGCGAACGGCTGGAGGACGCCCTGACGCACGCCGAGGGAGCCGGTGAAGCCCGAGCCGCTCGAGCCCAGGATCAGGGTGCCGGGGCCGGACTTCGTGAGGCCGAAGCCCCCGTCGGACACGCCGCCGGCGAGGGCGAAGGTGGCAGTGTTCGGCGAGACGATCGCGCCCGCGCCGCCCACGGTCGTGAGGCCCGCCACACCCACCCAGCCGGCGCCGTACTGGTTGGCGACGTTGAGCGTGGAGCCGGCGCCGAGCGCGAGATCGGCCACGGCGACGTTGAAGTCGCTGCCCTGGGCGTCGATCGTGGCCGAGGCGGTGGCCGGCAGGATCGTGGAGTTGCCGATCCGGGCGGCGTTCAAGAAGGCGTTGCCGGCGCCGGGGGCGGCCGACTGGTAGGAGAGCCGAGAGTTGGGGATCGCCTGGTAGCCGCCAGGCGTTCCGCTCGACGCCGTGTCGGGGCCGGAGTAGAGGAGGCGGAAGCCACCACCGCCACCATTATTGAGAACCTTATAGGTGAAGGCATGGGTGCCCGCGGCGAGCTGGATCGAACCGGCGACGGCGTTGTCAACCACGCCCTGGCCGCCGCCGCTCATGTTGACGCCCATGACGGGTGAGCCGTCGATCACGAGAGCCATCTGGTCGTCGGCCCCGCTGATGAAGGAGTAGACGCCGGGGTTCGTGACCTCGAGGAGGCCCGTATAGGTGGCGTAGCCCTGGACGAGCGCGCCCTGGGTGAGCGTGATCGGCCGCAACGTCATCGTGCCGTCGTTGGGCTGCGTGGCCACGATCGTGCCGACCGGGGCGACGCCCGAGGTGGAGGTGCTATTGAGGTTCGTAGACAGATTCGGCGTGTTGTAGAAGGAGGCCAGGAGGCCACCCTGAGTGAAGCCCGTGTTGCCGAGCGTGCCGGGCAGCACCACGAGGGGCAGCGTCGAGCCATTGGCGAGCGTGACCGACTGGCCGGTGCCGAAGGGGCTGACGCTCGTGCCGGCCGTGGGGGCGGCGCCGAGGAGGGCGGTGGTGAGGCTGGTGCCCGAGCCGAAGGTGTTGGTGCCGCCGTAGAAGAGCGTGCCGAGGCCGGTCTTCGTCGGGGCGGCCGCGAACCCGCCGGGCAGGACGAGGCCCACGTTGGCTCCGACGTCGAAGGTGGGCGTGCCGGTGATGGCGTTGCCCGTGAAGGCCACGCGGAGGTTGTTCGAGCCGCTCACGCCGAGGGTCTGGGTGCCCGACATCGTGAGGGTGCCCATCTGGAAGGTGTTGCCCGTGGCACCCGCCGTCGTGAGCTCGAGCAGGCCCAGCGATTGCCCAGCGGCAAGCGTCACGTCGTTGCCGACCTTGAGCACGCCGTTGAGGCCGCCGGGGCCCTGGTTGCCGTTGAAGGTGGGCGCGGCGGTCCGCAGTTGCAGGAGGCCGCCGTCGATCGTGGCGGTGCCGGTGCCGAAGGGACGGGCCTGGGCGCCGTAGACCTCACCGCGGAGCGTGCCGCCGGTCACCCTGACGCCGCCGTCGAAGGTGCTGCCGGTGATGGCCGTCGCGGTGCTGGGGATGAAGGTGCCGTTGTAGGCGGCGATGCCGGGCGCGAGCGAGAGAATGCCGTTGCCGGTCTTCGTGATCGAGGTGCCAGCGCCGCCGCCCAGCCCGCCGCCGAGCGTGGCCGTCATCTGGGGGGCGAGGACGCCGAAGGTGGCGACCGTGCCGGCGCCGAGCGTGGCGTTGCCGCGGAGCGTGAGGTTGTTCGTGCCCTCGAAGGCGAGGTTGCCGGCGATCGCGAGGGGGTTGTCAACGGTGCGGGCGGCGTCGCTCATCAGGCGGGCGCCGCTGGCGAGCGTGAGCGTGCCCGTGCCGAGCGGGCCGCTCGTGATCACCGGGATGCTCGTGGTGGCGATACTGTCGGCGCCGATCATCAGGCCGCTGTCGCCGGCCACGGAGTAGCCGCCGGCGAAGATGCTCTGGCCGCTCACCTGCAGGATGCCGCCGCCGGACACGGTGATCGCGCCAGCGTTTTGGACGATGCCCGAGATGTTGAGGTTGGGCGTGAAGGGGGCGAACGACCGGGAGTCGTAGGCGAGCGGATTGACCGTGATCGTGCGGCTGCCGCCCTGGAAGTCGAGCCGGCCGGCGAGCTGGGAGATCGAGGCGGGGTTGTAGCCCGAGGCCGCGATCGTGCCCGTGAGCGTGAGCGTGCCGCCGGTGGTGACGGTGGGGTTGGTCGTGCCGCCGGTGTTACTGAAGACGAGGCCGGCGAGGGTGTTGTCGCCGACGAGCGTGAGGGTCGAGGGGCCGTTGAGCGTGACCGAGTTGGCGGCGGCGATCTGGCCGGCGTTGGTGGCCATGGCCACCGAGCCGCCGCTGATCACGAGGCCGCCGGCAGGGATCACGCTCTGGTTGAGCGTGCCACCGAGGACTACCTGGCCGCCGTTGACGACCGTACCGCCGGTGTAGGTGTTGGTGCCGGAGAGGGTGATCGTGTTGCTCGCGCCTGCACCGTCAGAGTTGCTCAGCACGAGCCGGACGGGGCCGGTGCCGTTGTCGGCCACGACGGCACTCACGGCGACGCGTCGGTTTCCGCCGCCGTAGCCCAGGGCGTGGAGATAGAGGTCGCCCCCGACGTTGGCCGCGCCGGCGGTGAGGGTGCCGCCCGAGATGGTGAAGACGGTGTTGTCGTTGCCCGTGGCCAGCGCGAGGCCGCCGCCGGCGAGCGTGAACGTAAAGCCGCCGAGGGCGAGCGTGGGCGAGGCGGCGCCGTAGGTGGAAAGGAAGGTGTTGACGCTCGTGTTGGCGGTCAGCGTGGCCCCGGCGGTGAGCCGGACGTTCTGGGTGGGGTTCGAGGCGGACGCCAGCGCCGTGGCGTCGTAGCCGGCGAAGCCGGCGGCGTTGAGCTGACCGACGCCGAGGGTCGGGATGTAGCTCGCCCACTCGCGGTCCTGAACGGCCCAGGGGCCGATCAAGTTGTTCGAGAGGGTCGGGGCGGCGGTGATCACGA
>JBILOA010000166.1:0-5119 GCA_044374735.1 Pirellulales bacterium
GGCCCCAGTTTCGGGATCGTGCCGAATGGGCCGCTCTTGAACTTCCGGTCTTCGAGGATCGCGAAGTCGACGCCGCCGACCACGAGCCGCGTGAAGTAGACGCCGATCCCCTGCTCCACCGGCAGCGGATCCACCGGGTCGGGCAGGTGCCAGGCCTGCTGCCGCTGCACCATGTTCACGTAGGCCGGCGGAAAGAAGTAGCCGCCGTCGGCGCCGTCGGACCGCTCGGCCCTCCGGCCGCCCGCGCCCCAGAGGTTCGGGTGGCCCACGTCATGGTCGTCGGGAATCGAGACCGTGGGGCGGTCCCGGATCACGTCGCGAAACTGGAGGCCGAACTCGAGCCAGCCCACCGTGTGCTCGGTGTGCCGGTAGGTCTGGTCGCCCGCGAAGAAGAGGAGATCGGGATCGGCCGCCCGCAGGCCGGCCACGAGTTCCTGCCGCTCGCCCGGCGTCCGCGTCGAGTTGCAGGAGAGCACGGCCACGCTGATCCGCTCGCTCGCGGCCGGGTCGGCCCGCACGAGCCCCTCGAACATGGCCCGCTCCCCGTGCCGCACGCGGTACGGCACGGCCTTGCTTGGGTCCCAGCCCTCGACCCGGAAGTGGGCATCCCACCCGGGATAGAGCACCTCGGCGGTCGCCACCTCCTCCCAGGCGTCGCCGCGCTTCAGCTCGAGCCTCGCCACGCGGGGTTCACCGGGCTTCAAGGGGAAGAGCTGCGCCGTCAGCTTGAGCACAGCCGGGCCGCCCGCGGGCTTCACGCTCACGGTGTAGAGGGCGAAGGCCACGACCTCGTCGCGGGCGACGTCGAGCGGAAACGGCGGCCGCTGCGGCGGCTTGCGCGGCGGTCCCGGATTCCGCGTCGCACCGGGCTTGCTCCAGGGCTCCGTCCACCACTCACCGGTCACCCAGCGGTCGAGCTGCGGATGGGCCGCGCCAAACGGCGCCGGCGCGAAGTCGTCGTCCCCGGCCGCCCCGGCCGGGCCAGCGACGCCGATCGCCACGAGGGCGACCAGCAGGATCCCAAACGCGAACCTTCCATGCCGGCGCTCACTCGTCGTCATCGTCTTCGTCCTCGGGGCTCGTCGCCCACTCCGGGTAGGCCGCGTCGCTGCCCTTCATCGCGTGCCAGAGCACGCGGTTGAGGGCATCCTCGGGGGCGCGGTCGATCTCGGCGAAGTTCATCGCGGCGCTCGCCAGCGCCCCGGCCTTGAGAATGGGATCGAGGATCGCCTTGGGATCGGGGTTCATCTGGTCGAGCGGCACGTTCGCGGGCAGCGCCGTGAAGGGCGTGAGGTCGGGCTCGTCGGTGAAACAGTCGGCCATCGGCGTGGCGGCCGCGTCGAACTGATTGAGCGGAGGCATCCCCAGGATCTGACCGATCGTCCTGAGCACGCTCGTCGTGTTGTACTGCGTGCTCACCGTCACGCCCCGCTTCGCGTAAGGGCTCGCCACGTAGCAGGTGGTGCGGTAACCGCTGACGTGGTCCCAGCCGGCCTGCGGGTCGTCCTCGATCGCGAAGATCGCCAGCTTCGGCCAGAACCGGCTCTTGGAGAGCCCTTCCACGATCCGGCCGAAGGCGAGGTCGTTGTCGGCCATGCAGGCGGCAGGCGTGGGGCAGCCTCGGGAGGTGCCGCTCGTGTGGTCGTTGGGCAGGCAGATGATCACGAGGTTGGGATAGCTGCCGCGCTTCTCGCACTCGGCCAGTTCGCGGAGCACGACGTCGGCCCGAACCTGGTCGGGCACGCTCATGTTCCAGCCGACCGTGTCGGCCG
The DNA here is from genome assembly GCA_044374735.1 of Pirellulales bacterium. Classification (GTDB taxonomy): domain Bacteria; phylum Planctomycetota; class Planctomycetia; order Pirellulales; family UBA1268; genus QWPN01. The sequence goes on from JBILOA010000166.1 coordinate 1,773, forward strand.
CCGAAAACTTCCGGATCGATTCGATCGCCGGCTCGCTGGCAAACACGACGTCGGCCTGCTCGGGACCGGCCTTCCAGGCGGCGTAGCAGGCCGCGAAGCCGGGGCCGCCCTTGCGGGCGGGATCCTTCCACCGCACCCGTGGCTTCATGAACTCGCCGTAGTTGCGGATCGCGATCCCCTTCGCGACCGCTCGGTCCCAGATGAAGCCCGCCGGCGACCAGGCCAGAGCGTCGGCATCGGAATCCTCCATGCCGTCGGGATAGCTCCGGGGGAAGCCGGCGAAGCTCCGCTCGAGATACTCGTTGGCGATCGCGGCCGTGCTCCAGTTGTGGCCGTCGGCCGAGAGGATGCCGCAGCAATAGGTGTTGTCGAGCAGGACGTAGCGCGTGGCCAGCGCGTGGTGGTTGGGGGTGATCTCCGCCCCGAAGATGCAGAGGTCTTTCCGGCCGCGGCCACCGGGGAGATCGCCGAGCACCTGGTCGTAGGTGCGGTTCTCCTTGATGATGTAAACGACGTGCTCGATCAGGCTCGGCTCCCCGAGCCGCTCGGGAATCGCCCGCGGGGCCACGCCCGGCCGGGCGGGCAGGCGGGCCGCCGCGATCGCCTCGGCCCGGAGGTTCCGGGCCACGATCTCGGAGAGGGGTGCAAGCTCGGCGTCGGCCGGCACAGGCACGAGCGACAGCGAGCCGTGATACTGGTGCGAGTTGAACTTCGCCTTGGCCTCGTCGGCCGGCCGCGGCGGCAGCCCCTTGATGTTGGCCACGGCGAGCTGCTTGCGGGCCGCGTCGAAGGCGATGGCTCCCGGATACCAGCCGACCGGCACGAGCCCGAGGAGCTTCGTCTCCCCCTTCTCGTCCGGCTCCCATTCGAGCACCGCGACGGCGTTCTGAGCGGCGTTGCAGCAGTAGAGCCGCTCACCGTCAGGTGAGAACGCGAGCGCCGCGGGCGCCGCACCGTGCAACTCCGCCGGGGTCCGCTTCGTCCAGGCCCGGTCGACCACCTCGCCCGAGGCCACGGAGAGGATCGAGAGGTGATCGTCGCCGGCGTTCGCGCAGACCACGTGCCGCCCGTCGGGCGCGACGGCGAGCGCCGAAGCATGCCGACCGGTGACCACCTCGCGGGCCTGCCCGGTGGCGAGATCGATCACGCTCACCGAACCCTCCGCCGCCACGTGGGTCAGCGGGTCGACGCGCACGGTCGTGCCCCGGCCGGCCGGGCCGGTCAGATCGCCCGGTCCGGGCCGGCGGCCGCCGCGGTTGCTCACGAAGGCCTTGCCCCCGGCCAGTACCACGTCATGCGGGGCCACGCCCACCTCGATGCTCCGCACCACCGTGCCCGTCGCCAACTCGATCTCGTGCAGCCGGTTCGAGAGATTGCCGCACACGTAGAGCCGCGCGCCGTCGGCGGAGACGGCCAGGCCGGCGGGGATCTCGGCAGCCCGCTGGGGCGCCTTGGCCGGCGGCAGCGGGATCGTGTGCGAGGCCGTGACCACGCCGGCGGTGACCCCGAACACCTTCACCGAGCCGTGGATGTTGCTCATGAACAGCCGCGTGCCGTCGGGGGAGAAGCCGAGCCCCGCGTAACTCTCGATCGCCCGGGTGTCGGGCTTGAGGTTGCGGTCGGAGTCGGCGGCCGGCGGGGCGGTCACGTCCTCCGCCGGGGGCTTCACCCGCTGGCGAATCTCGCCGGTGGCCGGATCCACCACGACCACCTCGCTCGTCTTGCCGGAGGTGACGAGGATCCGGCCGTCGGGCGAGAGCGTCACCGACTGCGGCCGCATCCCCGGCAGGTCGACCTGCCTGCCCAGCGGCGTGACGAGTTGGCCCACGGGCGTCACCACCCGCCCGTCGGCCTCGCGGCCGACGGGCTCGGTGTCGCCGGCGACCGCCAGCGCCGCGATCCAGCAGGCGAGGGCGACCGCCGCCGCAGATCTCACGGGAACCTCACCCCGCGGCCATTCTCGTCGGAGGCTGTGAACACCAGATACTCCGGCGACACCCCTTCCTTGCCCTCGATGTGGAGCTGGATGTGGGTCTCGTCTTCGAACTGGGTGATCTCCCGCCGCTTGCGGTTGTTGAGCCAGGTCGCCACGTCGTCGTGCACGGTGACGTCGAGCCGGGTCACGTCGTCCCGCATCGCCGCCAGGTGCAGGACCCGCATCACCTCGATCGCCATACTCTCGGGCGTCTTGACCGTGCCCGTGCCGCTGCAGGTGGGGCAATCCTGGAAGATGCTCTTCCGGAGCGAGGGCCGGATCCGCTGCCGGGTCATCTCCACCAGGCCGAAGGGGCTGGTGCGGAGAATCTTCGTCCGGGCCCGGTCCCGCTTCATCGCCTCGTGGAGCGACTTCTCGACGCTGCGTCGATACTTCTCCTTCCGCATGTCGATGAAGTCGTTCACGATCACGCCGCCGAGATCCCGCAGCCGCAGCTGCCGGGCGATCTCCTTGGCCGCGATCAGGTTCATCTGGTAGGCGTTCTCCTCCGCGCTCTTCTCGGTGCGGAAGGAGCCGGAGTTGACGTCGATCGCCACCAGGGCCTCGGTCTGGTCGATCACGATCGACCCGCCTCCCTTGAGCGGAACCTTCCGCTGGTGGATCCGCGAGATCTCGTCCTCCAGGCCGTAGCGGTGGAAGAGCGGTTCCTTGCCCTCGTAGAGCTGGAGCCGCTCGACATACTTCGGCATCACGAGCTCGAGAAACTCCCGGGCCCGCTCGAAGGCGGCCGGCTCGTCGATCAGGATCCGATCCACGTCTTCCGTGAACATGTCACGGATCGTGCGGATGATCATGTCGCTTTCCTGGTAGATGTCGATCGGCGCCGAATACTTCCGCATCCGCCGCACGATGCTCTTCCAGAGCCGCAGGAGGTAGGCCATGTCGCGGGCCATCTCCGACTTGGTCCGCTCGGTGCCGGCCGTCCGCACCACGAAGCCCACCCCCTTGGGCGGCTTGAGATCGAGCATGATGTCGCGAAGCACCCGCCGGTCGCGCTCGTCGTCGATCTTCTTGGAGATGCCCACCCGGCCCAGCGGCGGCATCAAGACGAGATACCGCCCGGGGATCGAGATGTAGGTGGAGAGCGTCGGCCCCTTGGTGCCAAAGCCTTCCTTGATCACCTGCACGAGCACCTCGTCGCCGCGGCGCAGAACGTCCTGGATCGGCGGCTTCACCCGGGGACGATCGCCGATCCGCGGCTTGCGGCGGACGGCCGGACGGCCGCCCCCCTCGCCCTCGGCGGCCTCGCCCGGCTTGGCGGCCGGCTCGACGTCGAAGGCCTTGTCGGGATCCAGCCCGCCCTGCCGGTAATACTGCGGCTCCACGTCGCTGATGTGGAGGAAGCCGTTGC
>JBILOA010000167.1:0-5107 GCA_044374735.1 Pirellulales bacterium
GCGGCCAGGGCCGTGAGGTCGCCCGGCCCCGGTCGACGGCCGGCCACCCGGGCCCGGGCCAGCCGGCACCAGACGTCGGCCGCGGCCACCGCAGCCTCGTCGCCCGAGGCGTCTGCCTGGTGGGCCGCCGCCAGGACGCTCACGAGATCCCGGACCGTTGCCGAGAGCCCGCCGATCTCCAGTTGCCGGTCGGCCAGCCCCCGGCCGTGCCGGCGGATCGCCCGGTCGATCGCCAGGGCTGCGCGGGCGAGCCCGCGGCGGGCGGCCCGAGCATGGGCCCTCAGGCAGCGATCCAGGATCGCAGCGTCGTCGCCGTGGCTCGCGCGGCTCCAGGCCCGGGCCCGCCAGGCGAGCCAGCCCGCGGCCCGCCGCAGCCGTCCCGCGTCGCGGCCGATCGCCGCCATCGGGTGCCCCTTCGCCAGGCCGCGGAACAGCGCGAGGCCGAGTAGGTCGCTTTCCCCCTCGTAGACGCCGACGGCGAAGTGGTCGTGGAGCGAGTCGCCCAGTGGATGGCCGACGAGGAAGGCCCGGCCGCCGTGGATGCCGAGCGCGTCGATCGCCGCCTCACGCACGCACGTGCTGGCCACCACCTTGGCCGTGATCGCCTCCCACTCGCCACCGCCGGCATCGACCGCCGCGGCCGCCCACGCGGCGACCGCGTCGCAGGCCCCGATCGCCGCCACGATCCGTCCGAGCCGGCCCTGCACGAGCTGCCGCGCGGCGATCGGCTGGCCCCAGGTCGTGCGCCGCCGCGCGTGGTCGGCCGCGTGCGCGAGCAAGAGCCGAAGCGTGCCGGCGGCCTGGGCCGCAAGCGTGGTGCGGCCGCGGTTGAGCCCATGCCAGACGATCGGCATTCCGTCGCCGGCCCCCGGCGCCGCGAGCACGTCGGCCTCGCTCACCTCGAAGCCCGTGAACTCGAGCGCGGCGTTGTGGGTGTGCTTGAGCGGATGAAGCGCGTAGTGCCGCAGCCGGAACGTCGCCGTGTCGGCGTCCGGGAGCCGCGCGAGCACGACCGTGGGCTTGCCGTCGTGCAGGGCCAGGAGCTTCACGAGCCGGCCGTAGGTCGCCCCCGTGATGAACATCTTCGTGCCCGTGAGCAGGAGCCGGCCGCTCCGCCGCTCGAGCGTTGTCTGCACCCGCGCGAGATCGCAGCCGGCGTCGGGCTCGGTGGCCCCGAAGATCGACAGCGGGCGGCCGGCAGCCAGCCCGGGCAGGTGGCGGGCCTGCTGGTCGGGCGTGCCGAAGGCGGCGAGCGCCGACACCGCGCCGATGGATGAATGCACGGCGAGCATCCCGGCGACCGTGGGCACGTCGGCGGCCAGCCGCGTGATCGCCCGTGCCAGATCCACCATCGTGGCGCCGCTGCCGCCGAAGGCCTCGGGCACCGCCAGGCCCCAGAGGCCGGTCTCGCCAAGGACGGCCGCGGCGGCGGCCGAGAACCTTCCGCGTGGTGGCGGAGGCGGGTCGTCGAGCGGGGCGACCGGCGCGGCCGTCCCCGGCAACGGGTCGTACAGCTGTCCATCGGCGCGCAGGGCGGCGATCTCGGCCTCGGCCCGCTCGAGCACCGCCTCGACGCCGCTCGCCAGCGGCGCGACGGCGGCCGCGGCCGCCGCTGCGAACCCGCCGTCGCCGCCCTGCCAGACCGCCGAGACCAGGCCCTGCGATCCGGCCCAGAGCATCCCTGGCTGGGAGCCCGGGGATGCGGGCCGAGGGCGCGGCGGGGCAGCCTGTTCCGTGGTCGCGATCGCCGCCGCGAAATGCGCGGCAATCACGCCGCGGCGGAGCTTGAGCGACTCGGTCGCCTCGCCATGCGCCGCGTCGAACGGCCGGCCCACGAGCACGACCCGCCGCACCTGCCAGGCCCGCGGCAGATGCCGCTGCCGCCGGGCCAGCCGCCGCTCGAGCCAGGCGATCAGCCGCGGATGCCGCAGCGCCGCGGCCTTGCTGAAGACGACGAGGCCGAGCCGACGGATCGCGCGGCGGATCACGGCCGGTTCGGGGACCACGAGCGCCACCGGTGCGGTCAGGCCGTCGCCGACAACGCAGACCTGGGCCACGGCCTCGTCCTCGGCCAAGGCCCGCTCGACCTCGGCCGGGGGCAGCTTGACGCCACTGGCCAGCACGATCACGTCCTTGAGCCGCCCGGTGATCACGAGGTGGCCGGCCTCGTCGACCACGGCCACGTCGCCGGTCTCGAGCCATTCGGGCACGGACGCGACGGTGCCCTGCGGCGACAACACCCCGAGCGCCCGGCTCGGTGTCTTCACGAGCAGTTGCCCGCGGCTCTCGGGCCGCTCGTCGATCCTGACCTCGACGCCCGTCAGCGGCGGCCCCACCGTGCCGGTGCGGGCGATCCGTGGATTCGACAGCGCCACCACCGGCCCAGCCTCCGCCAGGCCGTAGCCCTCGACGAGCGGGACGCCGCGGGCCGCGAAGAACTCCGCCGTGCGCCGCCGCAGGGGCGCTCCGCCCGATACGCACACCCGCACCTCGCCCCCGAGCGCGGTGGCCAGGTCGGGGAGCCTGCCGCTCCGCACGCCCGCCTCCAGCCGCTCGAAAAACACCGGTACGCCCAGGATCACCGTCGGCGGCAGCGCCCGGCAGGCGGGCAGGATCTGCTTGCGGTCGGTGACCACATTCAGGCAGCCCCCGCGCTCGATCGCCGTGTAGAGGTCGCCCACCCGCGCGAGCAGATGGCTGGCCGGCAGCCAGGAGAGTCGCACGTCGCGCGGGTCGTGCAGAAACATCTCGGAGACAGCCTGGGCATTGCGGGCGAGCGCCCGTTGTGAGTGCAGTACGCCGTGGGGCACGCCGGTGGTGCCCGAGGAGAGCACGATCGTCGCGCAGGCGTCGGGATCGATCGCCGCCGCGCGGGCCGCGACCGCGGTCGCCACCGCGACCGGATCGACGCCACCCCGCGCGAGCCAGCCACCGGCCGGCCGCGTGATCACGGCCCCGCTCGTCGGCGCGGCGGCCGTTCGCCCGCCGCTCGCGACCAGGCCCCTCGGGGCGAGCCACTCCAACTGCGTGCGGTGCTCGGCCACGGTCGCATCGGCATGCAGCGGCAGGTGCACGAACCCCGCGAGCAGGCAGGCCAGGTCCACGACGATCCAGTCAGGCGCGTGGGGGCCCAGCTGGGCCACCCGGTCGCCCGGCCGCAGTCCAGCCGCAGCCAGTTCGTCGGCTACCCGCACCGCCGCGGCCGCGAGTTCCAGCCAGGTCCAGGTCGTCACGCCGTCGGCCGCCGCCACGGCCACCGCCGCACGGTCGGGCGTCGCGGCGACCCGCGCGGCCAGGAGCCCGGCGAGCGAGTCGGCGTCGACCGGCGCCACCCCGGGCTCGGCGTCGGCCCGACTCGTTGCGGCGGCGAATGCCTCGGGCGGATTCATGTCGGCCACGCTCCGCCGGCTCCCGGCCGCTCGAAGAGCACGGCGATGCCCTGCCCGAGGCCGATGCACATCGTGGCCAGACCGAGCCGGCTGTCCGTCTCCTGCATCGCATGCAGCAGCGTGGTCGCGATCCGGGCCCCGCTCGCGCCCAGCGGGTGGCCGATCGCCAGCGATCCGCCACGGACGTTGACCTTCGCCGGATCGAGCCCGAGCGTGCGGATGCAGTGGATCGCCTGGGCGGCGAAGGCCTCGTTGAGCTCCACCAGATCGATGTCGGCTAGCGCGATGCCCGCGGCGGCCGGCCGCGCGAGCAGCTTGCGGACGGCGGCGATCGGCCCGCTGCCCATCTCGGCCGGCGGCACGCCCACCACGGCCGTGGCCACGACCCGCGCCAGCGGCTCGAGCCCCTGCCGCGCAGCCTCGGCCTGCGACATCACGACCAGCGCCGCCGCCCCGTCGCTCAAGGGCGCGCTCGTCGCGGCCGTCACCGTGCCCACGCCCGGCAGAAAGGCGGCCTCGAGCGCGGCCATCGCCTCGAGGCTCGTGTCGGTCCGGATCGACTGGTCGGCCCAGGCCTCGACGATCGCCCCGGTCTCGTCGTGGCCGAGCACCGGCACGAGCTCCCCCTCGAACAGGCCGGCGGCCGTGGCCTCCGCCGCCCGGCGGTGGCTTTCCAGAGCGTAGGCCTCCTGCTCGCGGCGCGAGATGCCGTGGGCGGCGGCCAGGTGCTCGGCCGTGAGTCCCATCGAGAGCATGCCCCGGCTCGAGCGGGCGAGCACCCGCGGATGGATGTCGATCGCCGACTCCATGGGCAGGTGATGCATGTGCTCGACACCGGCGGCCACCTGCACGTCCGCCGCGCCGGCCGCGATCGCGTGGCAGGCGCGGGAGAGCGCCTCGAGCGAGGAGCCGCAGAGCCGATTGACCGTGGTGCCGGCCGTGGCCAGCGGCAGATCCGCCATCAGCGCCACGCAGCGAGCCACGTTGCCGCCGAGCTCGCCGCGCTGCTGCGTGGCCCCGAGCACGAGATCCTCGATCGTCGTGGGGTCGACGCCGCTCCGCTCGACCGCGGCCCGCACCGCCGCCGTGGCGAGCTCGTCGCCGCGGACGTGGCGAAACACGCCCTTCTCGGGATGGGCCCGCCCGATCGCCGTGCGGCAGGCGGCCACGATGACCGGCGTCGTGGCGGGGTCGCGAGGGGGAAGGGAGGTGGGCATGGCACGTCGGCCTACGGTCTGGAGGTGATCCAACTCAGTCGGTGAACCGGCCGCCGGCACGGGCGAGGGCGAGCAGCCGCTCCGTGGGCTGCATCCGCACGCCGAGATCGCCCAGCGGTTCCAGCCGCCGCACGATCTCGGCGGCCCCGAGCGAATCGGCCCAGGCGAACAGGCCACCGCGAAACGGCGGGAACCCGAGGGCGTGGATCACGGCCAGATCGACGTCGCGGCCGTCCCGCACGATCCCCTCGTCGAGCACCCGCAGGGCTTCGAGCAGCATCGGCAGAAACAGCCGGTCGGCGATCGTGCGGTCGGACGTCTCCCGGGGGGGCAGCGCGTAACGGGCCACGATCCGCGGTGTTTCGGCGTCGCTACCGATGATCCGCGCCTTGGGGCCCGTGCCCTGGAAGCGGTAGAAGCCGGCGCCCGTCTTGCGGCCCAGGCGGCCGGCCTTGACGAAGGCTGGGATCAGCGGCGAGGCCTCGATCCGGTCGCCGTAGG
>JBILOA010000168.1:0-5071 GCA_044374735.1 Pirellulales bacterium
CTGCGAATGCGGGAAGGAGCAAGACCAGCGAGTGGCGCACTTGATCACAAGCGCCACGAGCCAGTGTCGTACCTGTATGGGGCTAGAAAAGCGAGCGCAGAATAGCCCGCATTGGAAAGGAAATGCCCTTATCTCTGGCGCACTCGTCAATTCGTTTCGCACGGGAGCGCGGGAACGCGGAATTGGATGGAGCGTCACTGCGGATGATCTCGCCCGACAGTTCGAGAAACAGGATGGCAAGTGTGCATTGAGTGGCGTCGCGCTGTCGCTTCCGAGTCGAGACTACGAGCGAACTGATGGCTGCGGCATCCATTATCGGGGGAACGCATCTCTGGATCGCATTGATTCTTCCAAAGGGTATACGCTCTCGAATATCCAATGGCTCGACAAGGCAGTGAACCTGATGAAAAAGGATCTTCCCGAGGAGGAGTTCGTTGCCCTGTGCCATCTCGTTGCAGCCAGAAAGACACCGCCGAAAGAAAGCGCCGCAGAGTTTCGCGAGCGACTGCTGAGCGGATTGTGGAGCAAGCGAAAGGGAGAAGGTGCATATTCGCCGCATTGGAAAGGATGCGGGGCAGTCAGCGGCACTGTCTTCCTCCTAGCACGCGTCAATGCGGAAGCCCGTGGAATCCCATTCAGAATGAGATGCTGTCAGTTGTGGAGGAAGTTCGTGCAGCAGCGAGGACGCTGTGCAATGACTGGCATCCCACTCGTGCTGAAAACAAAGAACGAGGACACACATTGGAATGCCTCCCTTGATCGAATTGACTCGGAGGGGCCATACGAGATCGGCAACGTGTGGTGGGTCGATCAGAGAGTCAATCTCATGAAGAGAGAATTGCCCTTGCAGATGGTTAGGAAAATGTGCCGATTGGTTGCAAGGTGCAATCCGGAGGTCACAAGACGAGAATCCAGTCACGCAAAGTCTGGCTAGAGTCGATGAGGCTGTTTGCCCTCAGTAACTCTCTACGAGGCGACCATCTGTGAGGACTCCGACCCCTTGAGGGACTCATTTCCTGACTGCTCATCTGGCGTTAGGACTCATTTTTGGTCGTCAGAGGGACTCACCTGGGAACCCCAGAAATGCCGAAAGCCCCGGGAACGCTTGGTTCCCGAGGCTTCCCGCGAAAGGGTAGTGGGCGATATAGGACTCGAACCTATGACCCCCAGCTTGTCGAGCTGGTGCTCTAACCAACTGAGCTAATCGCCCGAACAGTCGGCATCACAAGTGTCGCGCGTAAAATGCGGCCAGTCAAGCGAACCGCGTGGCCAGCGACGGCCACGGCGAACGTGGCTTGCGGGGGCGGAGTGGCGGCGGATACCCTGCGGTTTTCCAGCGAAATCACGCCGGACCATCCTCGTCGCCAGCGATCGCCTACCATGCCCACCGTCCGCCTGCCCGACGGATCCACCCACGACCTCCCCGCCACCGCCCGGGTGGCCGACTGCGTCGGCGACGCCGCCATGATCGGCGGAAAAAGGGGCAAAAAAGCCCCCGTCGCCGCGCTGCTCGATGGGCAGCTCGTGGGCCTCGACGCGGTCCTCCCGGCGGCGGGCACCGTGGCCGTCGAGCCGCTCTATGCCGGCGACGCCCGCGCCCTGCCCGTGATGCGGCACTCGGCGGCCCACGTGATGGCCCGGGCCGTGATGCGGCTCTTCGAGGGCGTCGAACTCGCCTTCGGCCCCACCGTGGGCCACGGCTTCTACTACGACATGCGGGCCAGCCGGCCGATCACCGACGAGGACCTGCCGGCGATCGAGGCCGAGATGAAGCGGATCATCGAGGCCGACGAGGCCTTCGAGCGGGTGGAGGTCTCGCGGGAGAAGGCCGTGGAGATCATCCGCGGCCTGAACCAGCCCCTGAAGGCCGAGCACATCGAGACGGGCCTGGCCGAGCATCCCTCGCTCTCCTTCTACCGCCAGGGGGAGTTCGTCGATCTCTGCCGCGGGCCGCACGTGCCGAGCCCGGGCTGCATCGGCGCCTTCAAGCTCACGAACATCGCCGGCGCCTACTGGAAGGGCAACGCCGATAACGCCCAGCTGCAGCGGCTCTACGGCACCGCCTGGTTCACCCAGGAGGAGCTCGACGCGCATCTCGCGGCGCTCGAAGAAGCCCGCCGGCGCGATCACCGGGTGCTCGGCAAGCAGCTCGACCTCTTCACGACGAGCCCGCTCGTGGGCTCGGGGCTCGTGCTCTGGATGCCCAAGGGGGCCCGGCTGCGGGCCACGCTCGAGAGTTTCGTGCGGGATGAGCTCGCCGCCCGGGGCTACGAGCCGGTCTACACGCCCCACATCGGCAAGGTCGATCTCTACAAGATCTCGGGCCACTATCCCTACTACGCCGACAGCCAGTTCAAGCCGATCGTGATGAGCGACGACGAGCAGTATCTGCTCAAGCCGATGAACTGCCCGCACCACACGATGATCTACAAGGCCCGGCCCCACAGCTACAAGGATCTGCCCCTGCGGTTGGCCGAGTTCGGCACCGTCTACCGCTACGAGCAGTCGGGCGAGCTCGGCGGGATGACGCGGGTTCGCGGGTTCACCCAGGACGACGCCCACATCTTCTGCACGCCCGAGCAGGTGGAGGAGGAGGTCGAGGGCTGCATCGCCTTCACGCTGAAGGTGCTCGAGAGCCTGGCCTTCGAGAACTTCCGCGTCCGGCTCGGCTTCCGCGATCCCTCGAGCGACAAGTACGTCGGCCCGCCCGAGCGGTGGGACGAGGCCGAGGCGGCGATTCAACGGGTGGCCCGGCGCATGAACCTGCCCGGCTGCGAGCCCGAGCCGGGCGAGGCGGCCTTCTACGGCCCCAAGATCGACTTCGTGGTCAACGACTCGCTCGGCCGCGAGTGGCAGCTCGGCACCGTGCAGCTCGACTACAACCTCCCGAGCGCCGAGCGGTTCGACCTCGAATACATCGGGGCCGACAACGCCAAGCACCGCCCCGTGATGATCCACCGGGCGCCGCTCGGCAGCATGGAGCGGTTCGTGGGCGTGTTGATCGAGCACTTCGCCGGGGCGTTTCCGCTCTGGCTCGCGCCCGAGCAGGTGCGGGTGATCCCGGTGAGCGAGAAGAGCGCCGCCTACGCCGAGGTCGTCAAGGCGAAGCTGGAGGCGGCGGGCCTGAGGGTCGGCATCGACCAGGCCGCCGAGAAGCTCGGCGCCAAGATCCGCACCGCGCAGCTCGAGTTGATCCCGATGATGGCCGTGTGCGGCCCGCGGGACGAGGCGGCCGGCACCATCAGCCTCCGCGACCGGCTCGACGGCGACCTGGGGGCGATGAGCCTCGAGGCGGCGATCGAGCGGCTCCGCGACGAGAATGCCCGCCGCGCCGTCCGCCACAAGCCCAAGCCGCTCGCCCTGGCCGGCGAGGCCGCCGCCGAGGCGGGCGGCGAAGGCGACGGCTACTGAGTTTTCACGGGATTTTCCCCCGACACCCGCCGGCTCGCCGGCACCCTCCGAGGAGAGCATGTTCATGGCCGATGCCGCGACCGCCGTCATCAACGGAGCCGACACCGCCTGGATCATCGTGGCCACGGCGCTGGTGCTGTTCATGACGCTGCCGGGCCTCGCGCTCTTCTACGGCGGCCTGGTGCGGTCCAAGAACGTGCTCTCCGTGTTCGTGCAGTGCTTCGCCCTGACCGGCGTGATGACGCTCCTCTGGGTGGCCTACGGCTACAGCCTCGCCTTCGGCAACGGCGGCGCGCAGCAGTGGGTGATCGGCAACCTCGACAAGGCGTTTTTCCGGGGGGTGACGGTCGCCGCCGTCACGGGCACGATTCCGGAACCGCTGTTCGCCGCCTTTCAGATGACCTTCGCGATCATCACGCCAGCCCTGATCGTGGGCGCCTTCGCGGAGCGGATGCGGTTCAAGGGCATGCTCCTGTTTTCCGTCCTCTGGTTCACGCTCTCCTATCTCCCGATCTGCCACATGGCCTGGGCGGGCGAGGGGTCGCTGTTTCACGGCTGGGGCGTGCTCGACTTCGCCGGGGGCACCGTCGTGCACGTCAACGCGGGCATCGCGGGGCTCGTCACCTGCCTCATGCTCGGCAGCCGCAGCGGCTATCCCAAGCAGGTGATGCGGCCCCACAACCTGCCCTTCGCCGTGATGGGCGCCGGGATGCTGTGGGTGGGCTGGTTCGGCTTCAACGCCGGCAGCGCCCTGGCCGCCAACGGCACCGCCGCCATGGCGCTGCTCGTGACCCACATCGCGGCCGCCACCGCCACGGTGGTCTGGATGGCGATCGAGATGCTCGCCCACGGCAAGGCCTCGGCGCTCGGCGTGGCGACCGGCGCGGTCGCGGGCCTGGTGGCGATCACGCCGGCCAGCGGCACGGCCGGGCCGCTGGGGGCCGTCGCGATCGGCGCGGCCTCGGCCGTGGCCGGCTACTACTTCGCCACGAGCGTCAAGCACCGCTTCGGCTACGACGACTCGCTCGACGTGTTCGGCGTGCACGGCGTCGGGGGCGTGGTGGGGGCGCTCCTGACGGGTGTGTTCGCCGCCACGGAGCTCGGCGGCTCGGGCCTCGCGGAGGGCATGACGATCGGCAGCCAGGTGTGGGCCCAGGCCAAGAGCGTGCTCGTCACGATCCTGTGGAGCGGCGTGGTGTCGGCGGTCGCCTTCTTCGTCGCCGACAAGCTCGTGGGGATGCGGGTGCCGATCGAGGTCGAGCGCGGCGGCCTCGACCTGGCCGAGCACCAGGAACAGGCCTACGAGATCGTGTAGCGCCTGCCGCGATCCCCAGCCATGCCACGGTTCGTCCTCCTCGAGCACACGGGCCATCCGGACGATCCGGCCGGGCGGCACTATGACCTGCTCCTCGAGGAGCCTGACGCCTGCCGCACCTGGCGGCTGGCCGAGGTTCCCGTGGCCGGCGGCGAGCCCGTGGCCGCCACGCCGCTGCCCCCGCACCGGCTGGCCTGGCTCGACACCCTCGCGGGCGAAGTCTCCGGAGGCCGCGGGTTCGCCCGGCGGGTGGATGCCGGCACGTACGCGTTGGCCGAGGGAGGGGCGGTCTGCGTGAGCGGCACGCGGCTCGGCGGCCGGCTGCGGTTCGCGCCCGCCGAAACG
>JBILOA010000169.1:0-5048 GCA_044374735.1 Pirellulales bacterium
GGCCCCGGCTGGGTGGTGCAGATCGTCGGCCACCACTTCCATAATGAAGACCGCCACAAGCCGCTCGAGGGGGAGCAGTTCGTCCGTGAGACTCTCGTGCGGGGGCTGCTTGGCGACCTAGGGCCCGTCTCGGTGTCCGCCGGGGCCAAGTCCGGCGAGCAGGTGCCGGTGGCCGAACTCGGGATCGGCTTCCCCGTCATCGTTCAGCGCACGCCGGTCACGAAGGTGAAGGTGAGCACGTCGCAAGCGGTCGGCGGTCTCGGCGACGCCGCCGCCGGGCGGGGCCCAGCCACCGGCCAACCGGAAGAGGAGCAGTTTCTCCAGCTCAAGCAATACGCCTTCGTGCTCCAGTTCGCCTGGCAACCCAGGTCTCCGGGCAGTGTGCGGCCGCCCGTGGAGCCACCCCCTGCCGACGCCGGCTTCACACCCTGATTCCGAAAGGCAGCCCGCCGTGCCCCTGCTTCCCGATTCGCTCCGACAGCAGCTCGCTCCGGTCATCAAGCACCACTTTTGGATTCTCGCGGTGCTCATGCCCCTGCTGCTGGTGCCGGCGCTGTTGATCGCCGCAGGGCAACTCAAGGCGACGATCGACCGCGAGAAGGCCACGATCGACAGCCACGTCTCGGCGCTCAATGCCGTGCGGGGCGAGCCCGACCATCCCAACGACGCCTGGGTGGAGACGTTCGACGGCCGTGCCGAAGCGGTTCGCAAAGAACTCCTTCAGGAATGGCAGGGGCTATGGGAGGGCCAGGCATCGCTGCGGACATGGCCCGAAGCGCTCGGCCCCGACTTTTTGGCCTCGGTCCAGGATGTGGCCTCCGGGAAGCGGCCCGATCTGCAGTTTCGCGACCTGCAGCGGTACCAGAACACGGTTCCCGACATCGTGCGGCAGCTTCCCGAACGGATGGGCTGCACCGAGCTGATGGCTGCCGTGGATGGCGAGGGCGGCCCCGCGGGACTGCGCCGGGACAGCAGTTTCCTACCGGGGGGCGGTCCTGGCGGCGAGGAGGATACCGCCGAGGCCTCTCAGCAGCTCACACCGCTGGAATGGAAGCCGGAGGACCAAAAGCGGCTCTTCAAGACATTTGCCTGGGACAAGGCCCCCACGACGACGCAAGTCCTTCTGGCCCAGGAGGAACTGTGGGTCTACGGACTGTTCTGCGACACCATCAACCGCATGAACAAGGGAGCGAAGGGCGCGTATGACGCCTCGATCACCCAGGTTGAAGAATTGGCCGTGGGCTATCCGGCCGCCGAGGAGAAGCCCGGCGGCCGGGGCTCAGGCCGCATCCTCGGGCTGCGGGACGCGGCCGCCGGACCGGCCGCTGATACCGGCCTGCCGCCGGATCCCGCGATGGAGTCGAGCCGCGTGGGTGCGATGGGAGCCGAGGGGCGGCCGCCGCATCCGCGGTTCACCGACTCCGGCGGTGCCGGGGACGGCTTCGGTGGCCGCGGCGAATTCGGTGGCCCGGGCCCTGCAGTGCCAGGCCCAGAGGCGGTCGGTGCGGCGGGGGGCGACGCGGTGGGCGGGGGTGAGCCTGGAACGGAAACGCCCGCAGCTTCACCGGACGACATGCTGAAGCAGTGGATCTACGTCGATTTCACCGGCAAGCCGCTCACGGCCTCCGAGTTGGCAACGGCTCCAGACGCCCAGATGGTGCACTTGATGCCGTTCGTCCTGCGGGTGACGGTCGACCAGCGACAGGTCGACCGCCTGCTCGCCGAGTTGGCGGCTAGCCCGATCCCGATCGACGTCCGGCAGGTGCGAGTCAACCCGCCCAACCAGATGGGCGGAGAGGGTGCGTTCAGTCGTGTTGCTGGGGGATTGACGCAGCCGAGGGGCGGGGACGAAGGCGGCCTGGCCGCTCCCGGTGATCGCCGCCGGCGGCCCTTCGATGTGACGCTCGAACTGCGGGGCACGGTCGGACTGGCCACTCCGCCCAACCCATCGGCCCTTGGTGCAGTCGCTCCGGCTACAGATCCGGCCGCAGGAGGAGGGGCATGAAGAAGCCGAAGGTCTCGTTCAGCCCCGCTGCCATCGGTGCATTCTTCGTCAACCATGGGGAGAAGGTCGCGTTCACCGCCGTCGGGGCGTTCGCCTTGCTGCTGGCATGGTGGGGCATCGACGCCCTCCGGACGCAGGCGGTCAAGCCGGATCGCAAGCCCGAGGCGGTCGCCAGCCTCGCCTCGCAGGCGACCACCAACATCGGGAGCGTCCGCAAGGTGCCGCCCGAGCGTCTGCCCAACCGCGACCCGCTTCCGCCGGCAATCGACCCGTGGCGTCCCCAGCAGGTGAAGATCGCCGCCGCACCGTCGTCGGCGACGCTGCTCGACCGGCCGCTGTTCACCGAACTCTCGAAGCGGACCAAGCCCGACGTGTTTGCCATCGAGGATGTGCGCGCCGTCGCGGGCCTTGCCGTGCTGCCCGATCCGGCGGCGCAGGCCGGCGGCCCGGAGTTCGCGCCGCGGCAGCCCGACCTGGCCCCGCCGCCGCAGGAAGATCCGCGTCGGCGGCCGCCACGGGGGAGGCCGCCGCGTGGCCGCGAGACGGCGGGCGAGGGCTCGCCCTTCGGTCTCCAGGGAGGCTTGACACCGGAGATGAATCCGGCCGCCGCCGCGCCCCAGCAATCGGGCAAAATCACCCCGTTCGTCGTCGTGACCGGCCTGATCCCCACCCTGAAGCAGCAACAGGAGTTCGAACGGCGGTTTGCATCGTCGAGTTTCCGCGAGCCGCGGCGCGATCGCCCGCAATGGGCCGTTTATCTGGTCGAGCGATCGCGGGTGGTGCCAGGCGGGACGCCCCGTTGGGAGAAGCTCGAGGTAAAGGATGCCGCTCGCCCAGATGCCGGCGGCAGGATCGGCGCAGGAGAGATGCCTGGGGCCGCCGGGGCACCCGGCCAGCAGCCCATGCAGCAGGAAACGCTGCCGCCCGCTTTCTTTCTGCAACCGGAGGACTCGGCCGTCAGTTACGCGGCGCCTCTGCCGCAGCGAATCGACGAGCCGTGGGGCGGGGCCGGCGTGCATCCGTGGTTCCTGCCCAAGATCGAGGAGTTCCTCCGAGCCGGTCCCCAGGAATCGAAGCCGAAGGAAGAGGAGCTGGACACGGTCACGCTGGCCGACCTCGTCGCAGACGCCAAGACACGAGCCGGCAAGGAACTGCGACTGAAGGCCGTCTCGCTCGAGCCAGATCCCGAAAGACAGCGGGATGTCGGTCTCTACAAGTTTGGAGTGAAGGCGGCAAAACCGGCCGCCGAGGTAGCGATCGCCACGATCGGCGTGGCTGCCAAGCCCGTGTTCGCGGTGTCGGAGCAGTGGGCCCGCCAGCTCTCGATCGATGGAACGACGGCAGCATCGCGGCCGGCGAATCTGCTGTGCCGTGTCGACCTCGTCGGCAAGACGCCGGTGGTCCGGATCCTCGAGATCGAGCTTCTCGACGAGCAGGGTGACGTCAGCGAAACCCTCACGGAACCGGCGCCCCAGCCTGTCGCTGCCGGCGAGGGGATGGTGCCGGGCGGCGGCCTGCCCACGGGTGGCGAGCTCGGCCAATCGGTGGCGGGAACCGAGAACCGGCTGTTTCGGTTCGTCGACACGGCCGTCAAGCCCGGCGAGAGCTACCGCTACCGAGTCCGGTTCGCGCTTCGGAATCCCAACGTCGGCCTCGCCAGCCGCCACCTGGCGGATGTGGCGGCGGCCAAGGGGGAGTTTTTGCTGTCGGAATACAGCAACGAGACACCGCCCGTCCGCGTTCCGGAGCCGGTCGCTCTGATCGCCCGGACGATCGACAAGGACACCCGCAAGAAGCTCAAGGTGAAGGGAGAGACCCTCGAGGTGATGATCCTCGCGCCGTCGGAGAAGACGGGCAACTACGCCTTGCGCTCGACGCTGACCGACCTCGGCGGCCTGGCCAACGTGTCGCCCGACTTGAACCGCCCGGGTGACGTTCGGTTCTACGGCGAGCCTCTGACCACCGACACCGTTTTGGTCGATGCGCATGGATCGCAGGAGGAGCGAGCCGACATTCGTTCCACCGACCCGCCCGAACCGCTGGAGATGCTGTTTCTCCGGGAAGACGGCAGTTTCACGGTCGCGTCGGCGGCCGACGGCGAGCGGCCGATCCGTCGCTACGGCGGCACGCTCTTCAAGCCGGGCACTCAACTTCCGGATGACGGGCGGCCCGAGCGGCCGGACAAGAGTCGCGAGGCTCAGCCCGGCGGCCTCCCTGCGGAAGGTCTTCGCTGAACCTGCCGCCCCACACGCCCCCTCTGGAAGCCTTCATGCACACCCCTCGGACTCGATGCGGCCTCGGTCGCTTCCTCTGGATCCCGCTGCTCGCCGCGACGGGGGGCTCGCTGCCGCCATCCCCGGGCCTCGCCGCCGACTACGACTCCTGGAGCAAGGTTGAGGGCGCGCAAGAGACCCGTGATTACGGCCAACAGATCCGTGACGGGAAGTTCGACGCCGCCCAGAAGGCGTTCATCGACGAGACGTTGCTCCCGCAACTCGGCCTCGATGCCAACCGCACCGCCATCGCGACCGTGCGTCAGCGGATCCGCGACGTGGCCTTGCGGGGCGCCGCCAAGAAGGAGGTGGTGGACCAGGGCAATGCGGCCATCCGCGATGGGATGCTGCGTCTGGTGGCCGACAAGGATGCCGAACTGCTCGTGCAGGTCAACGCCATGCTCCTCATCGGGGAACTTCAGGACCTTGACCGGGCCCCGTGGTCGGGAAGTCTCGCGCCGCTGACCAAGGCGGCTGGAGACGCCGCCCTGCCCTTGGCGATCCGGGTGGCCGCCGTGAACGGGCTCGCCCGGCACGTGGCTGCCGCGGGGGCGGGCGGCCCGGCGGCGACCGCCGCAGCACCGGTCGTGGGAGCGATCGTGACGTCGCCTCCCGAGGGTGACGCCGCGGCAGTTCGCTGGCTCGTGTCGCGGGCGCTCGACCTGCTCCCACGGGTGCCGGCCCAGCCTCAAGCCGTGGCCGCCGCAGCGCGGATGCTCGCCGACGGCAAGGCCGAACTCGACCTGCGCGTGAGGGCCGCCGCCGCCGTG
>JBILOA010000237.1:0-4192 GCA_044374735.1 Pirellulales bacterium
GGACTCCACGTGACCACTCCCACGACTCACTCCGCTCATTCCTTCGCGGCCGCTCCGGCCGCCACCGGCTTCGCCGCGCTGGGCCTCTCCGCGCCGCTGCTCCAGGCCCTGGCCGACGAGGGCTACGCCACGCCCACGCCGATCCAGACCAAGGCGATCCCCCACGTGCTCGCCGGCCGCGACCTGTTCGGCTGCGCCCAGACCGGCACCGGCAAGACGGCCGCCTTCGCACTGCCGCTCATCGACCGGATGCTCGCCCATCCCCGCAAGCCGGCGCCCCGTTGCTGCCGCGTGCTCGTGCTCGCCCCCACCCGCGAACTCGCCGCGCAGATCTTCGAGAGCTTCAAGGCCTACGGCCGCCACGCCCGCACGCGGGCCGCGGTGATCTACGGCGGTGTCGGCCAGCAGCAGCAGGCTCGCGCCATGGCGACCGGCGTGGACGTGCTCGTGGCCACGCCGGGCCGGCTGCTCGACCTCGTGGGCCAGCGGCTCGTCGACCTCCGCTCGGTCGAGTTTCTGGTGCTCGACGAGGCCGACCGGATGCTCGACATGGGCTTCATCCACGACATGCGGAAGATCATCAAGCTGCTGCCCGTCGACCGGCAGACGCTGTTCTTCTCCGCGACGCTGCCGGCCGAGGTGCGCGACCTGGCCGACTCGATGCTCCGCGACCCGCTCGAGGTGAAGACCACCCCGCAGGCCACGCCGGCCGAGACGGTGGATCAGTCGGTGTTCTTCGTGGCCAAGAAGGAGAAGAAGGCCCTGCTCGTCAAGCTGCTCAAGGAGGAGGCCACCGGCCGCGTGATCGTCTTCGCCCGCACCAAGCACGGGGCCGACAAGCTGCACCGCGACCTCGACAAGCTGGGCATCCGGACCGCCGCCATCCACGGCAACAAGTCGCAGTCGCAGCGGGAGCGGGCCCTGGCTGACTTCAAGTCGCCGCGGCCGCCGGTGTTGATCGCCACCGACATCGCGGCCCGCGGCATCGACGTCGATGACGTGGCCCACGTGGTCAACTACGAACTGCCGCACGAGCCGGAGACCTACGTGCATCGCATCGGCCGCACGGGCCGGGCCGGCCAATCGGGCGCAGCCGTGAGCTTCTGCGACGCCGAGGAGCGGTCGCGGCTGGTCGCGATCGAGCGACTTCTGAAGCGGGCGATCCCCGCCCGCAACGCGCCGCCGGCCTGGTCGGAAGCCGCGGCCGGCGACGAGCCCGCCGCCGGTGGCGAGCGGTCCGACCGGAGCGGCGGCCAGCGCCGGGGCCGGCGGGGCAACGCCCGCGGTGGCCGCGGCGGCCAGAGCCCGCACGGCAGCGGCCGCAGCCAGACCCAGGCCGGCCGCGATCAGGGCGGCAGCGGCCGCCGACGCGGTCCGAAGCCGACCCGGTCGCCGGAGCCGCAGGCGGCACCAGCCGCCGCCCCGGCCGCCGGCGCGACTCCCGGCAAGCCGATCCGCCGCAAGTTCCGCCGCGCGCTCTGACTTCAAGGCTTCGCGGCCATCCATGGCCCGCGAAGCCTTGGCTCGGCGGAGGGGCAGCCGAGGTGCCCCTCGCCTCGCAGGCTGCTCGCACCTCCGGGCTCGCAGGGCCGCCGCAGAGCGGCGGCTGTGTTCGTGCGCGTGCTAGCGCGCGAGGTGAGCGCAGACGAATCGGATCCGCTGCCGATTCCGCTGTCTGCTCAACCGTTGGACTGCTCGGGGTTGCCCATGCCAATCGAGACGGCGTAGGAAACCGAGCGCAGCCCGGAGGGCGAAGTGAGGTTTCCTCCGAGCGACCGGAGGGCAGGATGCCCGCAGGGAGCGTCCGTCGAGATGGCACGGGCAACCCCGAGCCCCGCGTAAGGACGCAGCGAGCAACCGCCGAGATGGCACGGGCGACCCTGAGCCCGCGTCACGCTCCCGCGGCCAGCAGCATCGTGGCGGCGTGGATGTCGACGATGCTCTCGATGTCCTCGCAGTAGCCGCCGCCGCACACGATGGCCAGCGGCACGCCCGCCGACCGCACGGCCTCGAGCACAAGCCGGTCGCGGGCGAGCAGGCCCTGCTTCGTGAGGCTGAGCCGGCCGAGCCGGTCGCCCGCGTAGGGATCGGCGCCGGCGATGAAGAGCACGAGGTCGGGCCGGCCGCGCGCGACCGACTCGGCCACGGCCGGCTCGAGGGCGGCGAGATACGCGTCGTCGCCGGTGCCGTCCTCGAGCGGAACGTCGAGCGAGCCGGGATGCTTCCGGAGCGGGAAGTTCCGCGCCCCGTGGATCGACATCGTGAACACGCTGTCGTCGTGCGCAAAGATCTCGGCCGTCCCGTTGCCCTGATGGACGTCGCAGTCGAGGATCACGACCCGGCGGACCAGCCCGCGGGCCTGCAACTCGCGGGCGGCCACGGCCGTGTCGTTGAACACGCAGTAGCCCTCCCCCCAGTCACGGCCAGCGTGGTGCGTGCCGCCGGCCAGACTCGCGGCCACGCCGTCTTCCAGCGCTGCGGCCGCCGCATCGACGGCCGCGCCGGTGCTCCGCAGCGACCGCTCGACGAGGGCCGGGCTCCAAGGGAACCCGATCCGGCGGACCTCGGCGGCCGCGAGCGTGCCGGAGAGCACCCGCCCCACATAGGCCCGGTCGTGGACCCGCAGGAGTTCGTCGTCGGTGGCCGCGTGCGGTTCGACGAACTCGAGCGGCGCGCCTGCGGCGGCATGCGCCTCGAGCCGGCGGCGGAGGGCGGCGTATTTGGCGACCGGAAACCGGTGCCCCTCCGGCAGCGGCAGCGGATAGCGGTCGGAGGGGAAGAGTCGCATCTCGGGCAGCGTACCGAACCCTGCCGGACCTGCGGCCCCCGCTGTTCCGGCACCGATGTTTGCCGCGTGTGCAGGCCGGCCTTAGAGTGGAAGCGTCAGAGGCTTCCGCAGGAACCGCGACCCCCATGCCCCGGCCGGCATCCACTTTTCGTTCGGCGACCTCGCCCCTGCGACGGCTGGTGGCGGCAGGCGCGGTCGGCCTCGCGTGCGGCCTCGGGGCGACGCCCGCGGCGGCCGTCATCATCCTCGGATCGGCAGCGGGCAACACCGAGGCGCCGACCGACCCTGGCCTGGCCACCCGCTGGGGACAGGTCGGTAGCTTCAGCGATTTTCTCGGCACGCCGATCGCATCGCAGTTCTTCCTCACGGCGAAGCACCTCGGGAATCTGACCGGCCAGGCGATCACGTTTCCCGACGCGACGAGCTACACGACGACGGCGGCGTTCTTCGATCCGGCGAGCGACCTTGCGATCTATCAGATCAGCGGCGCCTTCCCCACCGACAAGATCGTGCCGATGTACTCGGGGTCGTTCGCGACCAACCAGGGGATGACGATCTTCGGCCGCGGCCGGTTGCGGACCGACACTCAGGTGATCGGGCAACGGTTTCCCAACGGCACCGAGGCCAAGGGCTGGACCTGGGGGGCCTTCACCAGCAACCGCAGCTGGGGCACCAACACGCTCGACGGCCTGGCCAACGGCGGGGCGGCGGGCACCCAGCTCGCCTGGGACTTCGACGTCGGCGGAAGTGCCAACGAGGGCATCCTCGCGACGAACGACTCCGGCGGCCCGGTCTTCATGCAGGAAGGGGGCGTCTGGAAGCTGGCCGGAATCAACTACGCGATCGGGCCCAAGGATGTCCGCGAGACGCAATCGGGCCCGACGCTCGAGGCGGCCGTCTACGACTACGGCGGGCTGTACGTGGACGTGAGTGGCACCTGGACACTGCAAAGCGCCGCCGGGGGCGACAAGCCGGCCGTCAGTTATTCGTCATCGGTGCCCGCCAATGCCACCTGGGTGGAGAACGTGGTCACGGTGCCGGAGCCGGCGACGATCGCCCTGCTCGGCACCGCGGTCCTGGCATCGTTGGGCTCCCTGCGGCGACGGCAGCGGCTGCTCAGGCGCGGCGCACCCGCGTGAACCACGCGTGGGCCCCGCCCGGGGTGAACTCCGCGCCCGGGATGCCCGGCACCACCTCGAACCGGGCCGGCTCGATCGACTCCACCTCCCAGCCGGAGGCGAAGGCGGCCCGCAGTTCGGCTTCGCTCACCCGCCGCGGGCCGTGTTCGCCCGGCTCGGCGGGCGAGAAGCAGAGGATGAAGACCCGGGCGCCCGGCTCGAGCAGCTTGGCGAGGGCCGCCACGTAGGCCGAGCGTCGGGCGTCGTCGAAGGTGTGGAAAAGTCC
>JBILOA010000170.1:0-4999 GCA_044374735.1 Pirellulales bacterium
ACGCGGAGGACGCGGCCGCGGCCCGCCTGCGTCGCCGCATCACGGGCGAGGCGGCCCGGGGCGTCACCCGCGGCACCGATGCCCGCCGGGCCGTGTTCCGGGCCGCCCGACGCGTGGCCCGCGACTGGGTGCCCGCCGATCAGCTGCCCGCGTCGGAGGAGGTTCGCGACGAGGTGCATCGACGGATCGACGCCACGGGATCGCTGGCCCATCTCCTCGGCGACCGGTTCGACGCATTGGCAGCCTGCGTGACCGTGCTGGCGACCGTCCGGCAGGACCCGGCACGCCACCCGGAGGGCGACGCGCTCGAGCACTCGCTGCAGGTCTTCGGGCTGGTGCTGGAAGAGCGGCCGTTCGACGAGGAACTGCTGACCGCGGCGCTGGTTCATGACGTCGGCCTGGCGGTCGATCGCCGCAATCCGGTGGCCGCGACGCTCGAGACGCTCGGCGATCTGGTGACGCCGCGAACCCGGTGGCTGGTCGAGTCGCTGCCCGCGGCGCAGGCCTACGCCGGCGGAACGCTCGGCCATCGAGCCCGGAAGCGACTCGAAGCCCATGACGACTTTCTCGACGTGCTGCTGCTCGCGGAGGCCGACCGGCGTGGCCGGCAGCGAGGCCTGGCGGCGCCGTCGCTCGATGAGGCCTTGGCCATCCTGCGGGATCTCGCCGCCGATGACGAGACGCCGCCCCACGCCGCTGGTGCCGTCGGGCCTCCGGCGGGCTGACCCGCCAAGCGCCGGTCGCCGTCAGCCCAGCGGCTTTCCATCGAGTGCCGCCCGAACCGCTTCGCGGGCCTCCCGCCAGCGGGATTTCACCGTCCGCTCGGAGCAGTCCAGCAGTCTCGCGATCGACTGCTGGTCCGCCCCGAGATACCACACGAGATGGAACACCTCACGGATCTCGCCCGGCAGGGCCGCGATCGCCTCGTGGAACTGCGTCCAGCGGTCGAGTGCCTCGTCAGGCGCGGCGGCGGCATCCACGCCGACGGGTGGATCCGAGCCCGGATCAGAGGTGGCGGGAACCCCGGGCGCCCTGGTGGCATGATTGGCCGCGAACGACATCGGCCCGCCGTAGCGACGAGCCAGATCGATCAGCTCGCGATGGAGTTGTGTCGCCGCCAGGGCCATGATGGCCCGTGGCGTCTCCGGCAGGGTCTCGCCGAGCGCCTTGTGCAGCCGCATCGCGGCGTTCTGAAAGACGTCGTCCGTGTCGTCCCACCGGCGGACTTTGGGAAACCTGGCCAGCATCCGCCGCGCGAGGAGCCGCAGCCGCCCGCTGCAGATCTCGATGATCCGGTCGCGGGCCACGAGATCCCCAGCCGCCAGCCGCCGGAGGCAGGCGGCGATCTCGGGGTCGGCGGGGTCGTCCGAATCGAGGGGCATGGGTGACCGGTCGCCAAAGACCGGGGAAATGTCCGGGAAAACGTAGGGTACAAAAAATTTTGCCCCTCACCGACCCAACTCTCGCCTTTTTAAGTAGGGCCGGAGACGGCCCGGGCACCGTGATCGAAAACCTGCACGCGGCTCCTGATCCCGGCCGGAAAGAGGCCCCAGGGCTCCAGGAGATGACGCGGAACGAGCGTCAATGCAAGGAGATGCCTTGATGTGGAACCTCTCGACGGCGATGGATCGCGACGGCTCCGAAGCCGATGTCCTCGGGCTCGAACCCCACGAAAATGATCCCGTGCGGATCATCCTGGCAGCCCAGTTGCAACTCCGCCGCTGTCGTCGCGGGCAGATGGTCGGCCGTCCGTGCACGACCACGGAGGTCCGCCGGATCATTGCGGCCCGTGACGCGCTCCTGAGCCGGGCCGTGGGTAGCCTGAGCAGGCTGGGAGCCGGCTGCCTTCCGGGTGGTCGAATAACCGCACCGCCAGCGACCGCTCCCGAAACGCCGTCGGCTCGATAGCCCCCGGAGCGGGCACACGCCCCGCGCGGTTGCGGCCCCTGTGGGCGGGGTATAACAGCCTCATGCACGCCCGCGAGGATGCGACGGGGCCCGACCGGTCGGAGCCGGGGCCGACCGCCAACCCGGATCAGCCGCTGACCGGCGTCAACGAGCATTTTGGCTTCGCCCCCGCGTTCCCGCTCCATCCTGGCTCGCAGGTTCTCCCGCCCGGCACGCTGCTGGGAGGCGCCACGATCATTCGGCTGCTTGCAGAAGGCGGCATGGGCCGGGTCTACGAGGCCCGCCAGACCGCGCCGGATCGCGTGGTGGCGTTGAAGGTGCTCCGAGAGGGCGTCGCGTCGGCGGAACTGGCGCGCCGGTTCGCCCACGAAGCCGATCTGCTCGGCCGACTGCGGCATCCGGCGATCGCCCACGTGCACGCAGCGGGCACGCATCGGGCCGGCGACGTGGACTGGCCGTTCATGCTCATGGAACTCGTCGCCGACGCGGCGACCATCACGGCCAGCGCCCGGGACCGCGGCCTGTCGGCCCGGGACCGGGTCGCCCTCTTCGCGCAGGCATGCGGCGGCGTCGCCCATGCGCACCGCGAGGGCATCGTGCATCGCGACCTCAAGCCGGCCAACATTCTCGTCGACCGGGAGGGTGATCCCAAGGTGATCGACTTCGGCGTCGCCCGCTCGGTGCAGCCCGGCGCCGAGCGGCTCACCTCCGCGACGAACCAGGGGGAGCTCATCGGCACGATCCGCTACATGAGCCCCGAGCAGCTGGGCATCGACGCCTCCGAGGTCGATTCCCGCAGCGATATCTACGCCCTCGGTCTCGTGCTTCACGAACTGCTCCTCGAGGGGCTGCCGTACGAACTCCGCGGCCGGTCGGTGGTTGAGGCGGCCTGCGTGATGGCCACCAACAGCGGCTTGGCCACGGGACCGCTGAGCCAGAGGCTCCGCCGGGCCGGCCTCGGCGTGGGCGAGGCGGCCGCGCTGGCCGCCGTGATCGCGACCTGCCTCGAGCCCGTGCCGACCGACCGGTACGGCTCGGCCGGCGATCTCGAGAGCGACCTCCATCGCTGGCTTGCGGGCGAGCCGGTGGCCGCGCGCCCCCTCTCCCTGACCGAGTCGCTGGCGCGGCTCGCGCGTCGCCACCGTACTGCGGCGGTGGCCGCCGCAGCCGTTCTCGCCTCGCTCGTCGCCGCCGTGATCGGCATCGCGGCCTTTTGGGTCCGCGCCGAGCGACAGCGGGAGGCCGCCGATCAGGCGCGGTCGCTGGCCGAAGAGCGGCGGGGCGAGGCGGAGGCCCGCACGAGCGAGGCCAGGCAGCAACTCTATGTGTCTACCGTACTGCTGGCCGCCGAAGCCCGCGATCGCGACAACCTGCGGGAAGCCCGGCGGCTGCTCGCGGAGGCAGCGTCGCTCGCCACGCTCACCGCCGCCGAGGCTGGCACCCCAGCGGCGGCGGGCCCCCCAGCGGCGGCGCTCACTCCAGCGGCGGTCGGCAGGCGCGACGCCCGCCCCGTCGAACTCGACTGCCTGGCCGCCTCGCTCGACGAGTCGGTCGCGGTGCTGCCCGCCGTCGGGGCCACGGTCGCGTCGGCGGCGTGGTCGCCCGACGGCACCAGGATCGCCCTGGGCACGATGGACGGTCGGCTTCTCGGCTGGCAGCCCGGTGGCGACGCCGCCCCAGCTCCGGCGGGTGCCGCCCTCGACCGCGTCGCTCACGGCGCGGCGATCTGGGACGTGGCCTTCTCGCCGGATGGTCGGCGGCTCGCCTCGGCGTCGGCGGATGGAACGGTCGCGATCCACGACCTCGTCAACGCCGTGGCTGCGTCCACCATCACCGGCCACGAGTCGGCGGTCTACGGGGTCGCCTTCGCTCCCGACGGCGCGCTCCTGGCCACGGCGTCTCGTGATCGCACGATTCGCCTGTGGAACGCGCAAACCCTCGCGGAAGCGGGCGTGCTCCGCGGGCATGAGGGCACCGTGTACTCGGTGCGGTTCTCGCCGCAGGGGGATCGCCTGGTATCCGCGTCACAGGATGGGACCGTGCGGGTCTGGAGCGTCGCCGACCAACGCGAGGAGCAAGTGATCACCGCCGCCACCGGCCGGACCAGAATTTTTCGGGCGACTTTTTCACCTGATGCGCGCCTGATCGCCGCCGCCGGCGAGGACGGGCTGGCCCAGGTGTGGCGAGCCGACGGAACGCCCGTCCAACGGCTGCGGCATCCGCAGCGGGTTAACGCCGTCGGTTTTCTCGCCGCCGGCACGCAGCTCGCCACGGCGTCGGGCGACGGCCTGCTCCGCACCTGGGACGTGGCGACGGGCCGCGAGACGGCCCGCCGCCGAGGCCATGCCGATGGGATCATGGCTTTGGCGATCCGCCCGGATTCCGCCGCGGTCGTGACGGGCTCGGACGACGAGACGGCCCGCGTCTGGAACGCGACGGACGACGGCGAGCCGCTCCTGCGATTCAGCGACCGGGCGCAGGCGCTGGCGATTTCCGGCGACGGCACGCAACTGGCCGCGGGATGCGCGACGGGCGAGGTGCGGATCGTCGACACCGCGACGCTGGCCGAACGCCTGTCGTTCACGACGGAGTCCAAGCGGGTCAACTCGCTGGCCTTCGCCCCGGACTCCCGGGTGGTCGTCGCCGCCTGCGACGACGGCATCGTCGGCCGCTACGACCTCGCCACGGGCGAACCGCTCCCGTCGTTTCCCGTGCACACCCGCCGCATCTACGACGTCGCCTTTTCGCCCGACGGGCTGAGCCTGGCCACCGGCTCCGAGGACCGGACGGCCCGCATCGTCAGGGCCCACGACGGTGGCGAGCAGCTGCCTCCGCTGCGGCATCCGGATCGGGTGTTCTCCACGGCCTTTCACCCCGACGGCCGCCGCCTGGCGACCGCGTGCGGCGATCGGATCGTCCGCTTGTGGAGCCTGACAGACGGCTCCGAACTCGCGGTCTGGCCCGGCCACGACGGCCCGGTGAACTGGGTCACGTTTTCGCCCTTGGGCGACCGGCTCGCGTCGGCCTCGTCCGACGGCACCGTGCGGATCTGGGATCTCGAGACCGGACAGACGACCGCGATCCTGACCGG
>JBILOA010000171.1:0-4978 GCA_044374735.1 Pirellulales bacterium
CTTTCAATCGCCTCGCATAATGTCTCAGGAACCCGCCGCGCCGATGAGTGGAGTGGCGTCAGAATCGGGTCCGCGACGTGTCAAGATTCGGTCAAAACTGGCGGCCCGAGTCGCTCGACTGGGGGGCTGGTCCAGGCAGCACCGAGATCAGCCAGGAGCCGGGCCCGATCGCGGGGCCATAGGTGGTGCCCGGCGTGGAGAGCATCCAGGCGATCCGGTCGCCGGGCACCGGCGCTGCCGGTGGTGCGAGCAGCACTTCGCCCCGCGCGGTGGCGAGCCCGGCCGGCAGCCGGGTCGTCGGCAAGACCTGCACGCCGTGTGGACCCACGCCCACGATGCAGCCAGCCACGTCGAAGCCACGCTCGCCCCCCGGCGGCAGCGGCGTGGCGGCCGGTCCGGGTCGGGCCCCGAGCGCGAGCACGATCCGGTCGAACAACCGGCTGTCGAGACTGCCGGCGCCGGCGGCGCATTCGAAGAGCGCGTCGGTGACCCGGCCGCCGTTCCAGGCGAGCTTGGTCACGTCGATCGCGGCGGAACCGCTGGCCCTTCCGCCCACGGCGCTGGCCGCGGCCGCGAGGTCGATGCCCGCGATGGCCCCCCGGGCCCGGCCGGACCAGCCGTCCGCACCGCGCGTCGCGTCGAGCGTACCCGTGACGGTGGCGGCGCCCGACGCGGCGGCGGCCTCCGGGCCCGCGCCGGCCGCCACCGCCAGCACCGCGAGCGGGATCGCTTCGGCGCAACTGGCGGTGACCGTGATCGCCTGGGGCGCCGCATCGTCTCCGGTGTCGGCGGCCGGTTCGCGCACGATCCGCAACTCGTCGGACGTGGTTCCGCGCCGCACGACCCGAAGCGCCCGGCCGACCGGGCCGGCAACGCACTCGACCCGCAGCGACGCTGCGGGCGCGGGCAGGGCGTCAGCGGGCGTCCCGCGGCCGCCGCCCCAGGAGAAGTCGGCCACTTCGACGATGCAGGTGCGGCGAAAGCGGACGTCGTCGGCCAGCCAGGTTCGGGCGAACGCGGCGAGCGTCGCGGCGGCGGCCGTGTCACAGGTGAAGCGTTCGATTCGGATCCGGTCCTCGCCGGCCGACGACTCGACCTCGACGAGCGGCAGGCCGATGGCTGGACGATCCTCCGTTGCCGGCAGGACGCAGTCGCGACCGCGGACCACGCCCGGCCGCGGGTGCTCGACCCGGCCGATCGCGAGCGGCAGGCCGATCGCCTCCTGCCAGCGGCGTTCGACGGCCGCCCGATGGGCATCGCTGCGCCGCTGGACGGCCCAGGCTCCGAGCCCCGCGGCGGGCAGCAGCCCGAGGAGCAGAAAGGCGACTCGGGCCAGCCGGACGCGGGCGGCGGAGCGGGCGACGAACATCCTTGTTCCTCGGGCTGTGTCAGGGGCGAAGGGCCGCTGGCCGCGTCAGCGGCGCCGGGCCAGGTCGTGGTACTGGCTCCAGCGGGCCTGCATCTCGGCGATGCTGTCACCGCCGAACTTGTCGACCAGGGCCTGCGCGACCGTGAAGGCGACGACGTTCTCGATGATCACGCTGCAGGCGCTGACCGCGCAGACGTCGCTCCGCTCGTAGGCGGCCTCCTCGGGCTGCTTGGTCCGGAGGTTGACGCTCGCGAGCGGCTTTCGCAGCGTGCTGATCGGCTTCATCGCCGCGCGCACGACCAGCGGCTGGCCGTTGGTGGTGCCTCCCTCGAGGCCCCCGGCGTTGTTGCTGGGCCGGGTGAAGCCCTGCGTCGGCCCGGCGGCGGCGGCCGGGTCGTAGCCGATCGGGTCGTGCACCTCGGAGCCGCGGCGGCGGGCCGACTCGAAGCCCATGCCGATCTCGACCCCCTTGATCGCCTGCACCGCCATCACGCCCTGGGCGAGCAGGCCGTCGAGTTTGCGGTCCCATTGGGCGTGGGTGCCGAGGCCGATCGGCAGGCCCGTGACCCGCGTCTCGACCACGCCGCCGAGCGTGTCGCCTTCCTTGCCGACCTTGTCGATCAGCGTGGTCACCTCACCATCCCGCTCGGGATGCAGCGAATAGATGGAGCTCGCGTCTCGCAGACCGCGCAACTCGGCGAGGGATCCCGCCCGGTCGCCGAGCACGACGCCGCCGAGTTCGGTCACCCAGCCGGCCACCTCGATCCCGAACACCGCCAAAAGCTGGCGTGCGAGAGCCCCGGCGGCGACGCGGGCCGCCGTCTCGCGGGCGCTGGCCCGTTCCAGCACGGCCCGCACGCCTCCGGAGTGCTTGATCGCACCGGCCAGATCCACGTGGCCCGGCCGCGGCCGATCGACCTCGTCGAGCCGTTCGAGCTTCGCGTCCTTGTTGATCACCTCGAGGGCCAGCGGGCTGCCGAGCGTCACGCCCTTCCAGAGGCCGGAGAGGAACGTGACCGTGTCGGTCTCGATCCGCTGCCGGCCGCCGCGGCCGTAGCCTCCCTGGCGGCGACCAAGCTCCGCGTCGAGCGCACCCTTGTCGACCGTGAGTCCGGCGGGAAAGCCGTCCACGAGGGCGACGAGGGCGGGGCCGTGGGATTCGCCGGCGGTCCAGTAGCGAAGCATGGGTGGGGCAGCGGGAAGGAAAGGGGGCGGAAGACCTGTCCAGCGATTCTAGTTCGGCACCGCCTGCCGCCCTAGGTCAGAAGAAAACTCGAAAACCGCCGCCCTGGCGGTGTTCACCCCGGACTGCCGCAGGGCCCGGAGCCATCCGGTCACACTCAGGCAATCGCTTCCCGGACGACCTCGCCGTGCACGTTCGTGAGCCGGCGGCGGATGCCGTTGTGGTAATAGGCGAGTTGTTCGTGGTCGATGCCGAAGAGGTGCAGCACCGTCGCGTGGAAATCGTGCCAGGGAATCGGTCGCTCGACCGCCTTCCAGCCGATCTCGTCGGTGGCGCCGATGGCGATGCCGGGTCGCAGGCCGGCGCCGGCCAGCCAGCACGAAAACCCGTAGCGATTGTGGTCGCGGCCGGCACCCACCGTGTCGGCGGCCGACTGGGTGAAGGGCGTGCGGCCAAACTCGGTGGTGAAGATCACCAGCGTGTCGTCGAGCATGCCGCGCTCCCGCAGGTCGCGGAGCAGGGCCGCCACTGGGCGGTCGATCCGCGCCGCCTCGGCGGCGTGGTTCTGCCGGACGTTCTCGTGGGCGTCCCAACTGGCTCGCGGGCTGCCGGCGATCGGCCCGCCGGAGAAGAGCTGCACGAACCGCACGCCCCGCTCGAGGAGCCGCCGGCCGAGCAGGCAGCGGCGGCCCATGTCGGCGGTCTGGGGATCGTCGAGCCCGTAGGCCTCGTGCGTGGCCTGCGTCTCGGTCGCGAGGCTCGCCACCTCCGGCACCGAGGCCTGCATCCGGGCGGCCAGTTCATAGCTCCTGATCCGCGCGGTGAGGCCGTCTTCGACGGTCGCGTCGGCGATGCGGCGGCGGTCGAGCGCGGCCACGAAGTCACGGGTCGCCCGGTCGACCGCCGGAGCGATGGGCCGGGCCGGGAACAGGTCGGCGACCGGCTGATGGCCGCCCCGCAGGACCACACCCTGGTGGCTGGTCGGCAGGAAGGCGCTGCTCCAGGTGGCGGCGCCGGTGTTGGGCGCGCCCCGCTCGTCGTTGAGCACCACGTAGGCCGGCAGCGACTCGTTCTCGACGCCGAGCCCGTAGGAGATCCAGCTGCCCATCGAGGGGAAGCCGATGAACTCGAAGCCGCTGTTGGAGAGCGCGAGAGCCGGCGTGTGGTTGGCCGACTTCGACTCCATCGACCGCAGCACCGTGAGCTCGTCGGCGAGTTCCGCGATCCGGGGAAAGAGGTCGGAGATCTCGAGGCCGCTCTGGCCCCGGGGCCGGAACGCCCAGTCGGCCTTGCGCAGCAGGCCCATCTGGCCGAAGAAGATGTCGGGCTTCTCGGTCGTGGCGAGCTTCGTGCCGTGGAGGCGATCGAGGGCGGGCTTGGGGTCGAAGGAATCGATGTGGCTCAGGCCTCCCACGAGCGAGATGTGGATGGCCCGCTTGGCTCGCTGCGGCGGCGCGGGCTCGTCGGCCGATGCCCGCCGGGCCTCGGAGTCGAGCAGCGCGGCCACCGCCGTGGCGGCCAGCCCGTGGCGACCCCAGTCGAGGAACTCGCGGCGGGAGAGCGGAGTGGCGGGCTGCATGGCGGCGGTTTCCGGGTGTACCCGATCGATCAGTCGATGACGACGAACTCGGCGACGTTGAACAGGCCGCGACAGACCGCCTCCAGGCCGTGCTCCGCCGCGAGCGTTTCGGCCAGCCGGCGCTCCTCGGCGTCGGGGTCGCGGCCGAGCGCCAGTCGCCAGCCGCGGGTCACCTGGGCCGAGGTGTCGTCGCCTGCCTCGCCGCGCAGGCGGCCGGCGAACGCGTCGGCCATCACCAGCACGAACTCGTCGTTGAGCAGCGCCAACGCCTGCAGCGGCGTGGTGGTGACGCTCCGCCGGGGCGCCGTGACCGACGGGTCGGGGCAGTCGAAGGTGTCGAGCAGCGGGGGCCGGTCGCCCCGCGGGCTGAACCGGTAGACCGTGCGGCGGAAGACCTCGGGCTTCGGCGCGAGCGGGGCGTAGTAGGTGGTGCCGTCGACGTAGGACGCGGCGACGTCCCGGTAGCCGGGGCCTCCGCGGGCGGGGTCGAGCGCGCCCGAGACGGCGAGCAGCGCGTCGCGGAGCGACTCGGCCTCGAGCCGCCGCCCGGCCCCGCGCCACAGCAGCCGGTTGCCGGCGTCGATGTCCGGGCCGAGTGGGTCGGTGTCGGCAGGGCGGGTGGACTGCCGGTAGGCCGACGAGGTGACGATCTGCCGATGGAGCCGCTTGAGCCGCTGACCGTGGCGACGGAAGTCGGCGGCGAGGTGATCGAGCAGTTCCGGATGGCTCGGTCGGCCCCCGTTAAAGCCGAAGTCGCTCGGTGTGTCGACGAGCCCGGTGCCGAAATGGTGATGCCAGATCCGGTTGACGATCACCCGCGCAAAGAGCGGGTTGTCGGGGTGCAGGA